>NZ_JAFWFM010000228.1:0-6750 GCF_017515625.1 Geobacillus sp. | reverse complement strand
CGCGGCCCAGGCCGCCGCCGTCATTTCCGGCGCGCAAAATCGACAAATATAAGAATCACCATTTCCATCACTTCTTGCTCACTTTTGCCTTGTTCAAGCAAAATCCGGTACATATTGAGCGACTCGACGTCGCGGTAATCGCGGATATCGGTGAATTTCGGATCCGTCATGCCGATTTCTTCGCCTTGGTAGTCGTCGCCAACATTTTGGCTGATTCTTTCCAATACGTCCCGTCATCGCCATAGCGCGACACGATGCGCGGCTGATCGTGGTTGCACCAAAAGAGCGCATTCCAGCCCCCGCCTTGTTTGTCAACATCTTTCGATGACCACCTTCATTTTTCGACAATAGTTGTTGTTTTTTTGCTAACTTCCACTTCTTTTGTCATGTTTTGTCAAGCGGCAGGAAAATCAATGACCGAGTAGGAAAATAAAACATAACGCAAATCAATGCCAAAAGACGAGAAAGGATGAGGAAATGCGATGAAAACCTATACACTCCGCGAAGCAGCGAAAAAAATCGGGACGACCGCCCGCGACTTGAAACAGTGGGAAAAGCAATTCACTCAATGGATCACCGTTCCCCGCACCAGCCAAGGGGCGCGCATTTATACCGACGAGCTGATCCATCGATTTCGTCAAATCCGTATGTTGCTCGAGGAAGGCCGCCATCCGCGCGAAATCGCGGATCTCATCACCCAGATGAACGGGCGGCCCGCCGATCCACCTGCTCCGGTGGAACCCGATGTGATGGAAGGGGAAATTATTGACGTGCCCCGTTTGTTGCGCCATGGGGCCCCGTACATAGCAGAACAGCTCGTCGCCCGCGTAAAAGACGAGCTTGTCGACGCCGTCAAGCGCGAGGCAGCCGACACCATCCAACAGGCGATGAGGGAGGTCAAAGGGCAACTCGACCACCTCGGCGAGCAGACGAGCGCTGCGGCGGAAACCGTGCGCCGCTCCCTTCAAGACTACCAAGAAGCGTGGCAGCAAAAAACCGAGCAGCTGCACGAACATTTGGAAACGGTCGTCGCCTTTTGTCACGAAGAAAAAGCAAGGCAAGAACAGGAGCGAAAACAGCTCGAACAGCGCATTATCGAGCGGGAAAAAGCTTTCCGGGAACTGGTGCTTTCCTTTCGGCAAACAGCAGCCAACACCAACGCCGGCCGCTCCCGGACGAACAAATGGTGGAAGTTTTGGTAATTCCCGAATGGAAAGGCCGCAATCGAAAAAGGGGCTCCATGAAAAGGAGCGCCCTTTTTCGTTCCCTATTTTGTTGATCAATCTCCAACATGGGCTTGGCGGCAAACAAGCGTTGGTTTGAAAGCGTGGGGCTTTCGCCCGCGGTTTTCCGCCCTCAAACAACGCGCGCCGACCGGCAGGCACATCCGAACGGTCCGCCCTCATCCTTCTTCTCCTTTGCCAATCCCCTTCGCCGGTTCTTTCCAGACGTCCACCACTGCTCCCGCTTCATCCGTATCGATGACAAACGAGCCAGTGGCGTAGCGGTCCGACAAGCGAAGCGACGCAGTCTCCACCATCTCCGTCGCCCCTTTTTCCGTCCGCAGCCCGACCGTCCCCTCGCTCTCGCCGACCAAAACCGCTCCGGCCACGCAGTGCGGGTTTGATTTCACTTCGCGCACGATTCGCACACCCCGCTTGGCGCGCGAGGATGGCTCAAACTCGCCTAGCGCCATTTTTTTCACCGCCCCGCGCTGCGTCGCGACAACGAGAAAACCGCGGTCTTCAGGGCGAAGCGGGCAGGCGGCGGCGACAAAGTCTCCTTCTTTTAGTTGAATCCCTTTCACCCCAGCAGCGCGCACGCCGACTAGGCTGATTTCTTCTTCGGCAAACAAAAGTGCATAGCCATCATGCGTCGCCAGCCAAAGGAGGCCGCGGCCGTCCGTCGCATAGACGGCGGCGACCTCATCATCGTCTTTCACATGGACCGCAACAAGCGGGCGCGTGTAGCGCTGCACTTGGTATTGGGAAAGCTCGGTCCGTTTCACCATCCCTTGCCTCGTGACGAAGACGAGCTGTTCGTCCGTCTCAAACGAGGAAACAGGGACAGCGGCGATGAGCTCATCGTCGCGTTCCAGCGGAATCAAGCTTGAAATATGCTGGCCGACCTCTTTCCAGCGGATGTCCGGCAGCGTATGAACCGGGCAATACAAATAATAGCCGCGGCGGGTGAACAGCAAGAGCACATCGGTCGTATTCATCTCGAGCTGGGCGAGCAGACGGTCGGTCTCCTTCATGCCGATGTCCTGACCGTTCGATGCGCTGTACGAACGGTAGCTCGTTCGTTTCACGTATCCTTCCTTTGTCACGGTCACGATCACATCTTCAGCCGGAATGAGCGCTTCAACGTTCACTTTCAGCTCTTCGATCTCCTCTTCAATCGCCGTCCGCCGCTCGTCAGCATATTGCTTTTTCATGGCCTTCAATTCTTTTTTAATGACCGACAACAGCTTGTTCTCATCGGCCAACACCGCGCTCAGCTCGGCGATCGTTTTGTCGAGTTCTTCCGCTTCCTGCCGAAGCGCGGCGATATCGGTGTTTGTCAGCCGGTAAAGCTGAAGCGTCACGATCGCTTCCGCTTGCGCCTCGGTGAACCCGTAGCCTGCCATCAGCCGATCTTTCGCATCGCGCTTGTCACTCGACGCCCGAATCGTCGCGATCACCTCATCCAAAATCGAGAGCGCTTTGATCAACCCGTCGACAATATGCTTCCGCTCGTTCGCTTTTTTGAGCTCAAAATGCGAACGGTTCGTGACGACGTCCTTCCGGTGGACGATGTAGGCATCCAACAGCTCCGGCAAGCTCATCAGCTTCGGCCGGCGTTCATGGATCGCCACCATGTTGAAGCTGTATGGCACTTGCAAATCGGTGTTTTTGTATAAATAGTTAAGGATCGCCTCGGCATCGGCGTCTTTTTTCAGCTCGATGACGATCGACAGCCCGTTCCGGTCCGTTTCATCGCGGACGTCAGCAATGCCGTCGAGCTTTTTGTCCAAACGAAGCTCGTCAATTTTTTTCACCAAATTCGCCTTGTTCACTTCATACGGCAACTCCGTGATGACAATCTGCTTTTTCCCGCCTCTCGCCTGCTCGATGGCGGCTTTGGCGCGGATGATGATTTTCCCGCGGCCGGTCTCATACGCCTTGCGGATGCCGTCTTTCCCCTGGATGATGCCGCCGGTCGGAAAATCAGGGCCGGGAAGGACGGTCATCAGCTCCTCAACCGTGCAATCCGGCCGGTCAATCCGCATCAGGACAGCATCGATCACCTCGCCGAGCGCATGCGGCGGAATGTCGGTCGCATAGCCGGCCGAAATCCCGGTCGAGCCATTCACCAACAAGTTCGGAAACATCGCCGGCAAGACGGTCGGCTCCTCCGTCGTATCGTCAAAGTTCGGCACAAACGCGACCGTTTGCTTGTCAATGTCGCGCAATAACTCAGCGGCGATCGCCGACAAGCGCGCTTCCGTGTAGCGCATCGCCGCCGGCGGGTCGCCGTCGAGGCTGCCATTGTTGCCATGCATTTCAATCAGCACGTTGCGCAGCTTCCACTCTTGGCTCATCCGCACCATCGCCTCGTACACTGACGAGTCGCCATGCGGATGAAAATTGCCGATCACGTTCCCAACCGTTTTCGCCGCCTTACGAAACGGTTTATCGGCCGTGTTGCCATCGATGTACATCGCATACAAAATGCGGCGCTGCACGGGCTTCAGCCCGTCGCGCGCATCGGGCAGCGCCCGGTCTTGGATGATGTATTTGCTGTAGCGGCCGAAGCGGTCGCCAAGCACGTCTTCTAACGGCAATTCCAACAATCGCTCTGCCATCATACCTCTCCTTTCCTACAAGACATCGGCGCAATCATGGCGGCGTCTTTTCGCACCGCCATCAGCCGATCCACCCTGGCTCTTCCTCAAGCCCAAAGGCAACATGCGTTTCAATCCATTTGCGGCGCGGCTCGACTTTATCGCCCATCAGTGTCGTCACCCGCCGCTCGGCGCGAGCCGCATCTTCAATGCGCACGCGGATCAACGTGCGCGTTTCCGGATTCATCGTCGTTTCCCACAATTGATCGGCGTTCATTTCGCCAAGCCCTTTGTAGCGCTGAATCGTATAGCCGCGGCCCATTCGTTTCGTGATTTCCCGCAATTGCTCATCCGTCCATGCGTATTCGATGACTTCCTTTTTGCCGCTTTTTTTGCTGATTTTATAAAGCGGCGGCAAGGCGATGTACACTTTTCCCGCTTCAATGAGCGGACGCATGTAGCGGTAAAAAAACGTCAAAAGCAGCACTTGAATATGGGCGCCGTCCGTGTCGGCGTCGGTCATAATGATCACTTTGTCGTAGTTGACATCATCGAGCGAAAAATCAGCGCCGACGCCGCCGCCGATGGCGTGGATGATCGTATTGATTTCCTCGTTTTTCAAAATATCGCCAAGCTTCGCCTTTTCCGTGTTGATGACTTTCCCGCGCAGCGGAAGGACCGCCTGGAAGCGGCGGTCGCGCCCTTGTTTCGCCGAACCGCCCGCCGAATCGCCTTCGACCAAATACAGCTCGTTTTTTTGCGGATTGCGCCCTTGCGCCGGCGTCAGCTTGCCGCTTAAGAGCGCCTCTTTCCCTTTCCGCTTTTTGCCGCTTCTCGCCTCTTCGCGCGCTTTGCGGGCCGCTTCGCGCGCTTGGTACGCCCGGATCGCTTTTTTGATGAGCATCGTGCTCACGTCCGGATTTTCTTGCAAAAAGTACGTCAATTGCTCGGAAACAACCGCATCGACGGCTGAACGCGCCTCGCTCGTCCCGAGCTTGCCTTTCGTCTGCCCTTCAAACTGAAGCAAATGCTCCGGGATGCGCACCGAGACGATCGCCGACAGCCCTTCGCGAATATCCGTTCCTTCTAAATTTTTATCCTTTTCCTTAAGCAAGCCGACGCGGCGGGCGTATTCGTTAAAGACGCGCGTCATCGCCGTTTTCGCCCCGGCTTCATGCGTCCCGCCGTCTTTTGTGCGCACGTTGTTGACAAATGACAAGACGTTTTCCGAGTAACCATCATGGAACTGAAACGCAAACTCGACCTCAATGCCGTTTTGCTCACCAGAAAAATACACAACCGGGTGGAGCACATCTTTCTCCTCATTCAAATAGGCCACAAACGCTTCAATCCCGTTTTCGTAATGGAACACCTCCCGCATGCCGGTCCGTTCGTCAACGAGCTCAATTTTCAGCCCTTTTAACAAAAACGCCGACTCGCGCAGCCGTTCGCTCAAGGTTTCGTAATTGAACACCGTTGTGCTGAAAATCGTCGGATCCGGCTTAAAGTGAATGATCGTCCCGGTTTTGTCCGTCGTCCCGATTTTTTCAAGCGTTGTCACCGGCCTGCCGCCATGCTCAAACCGTTGGCGGTACATGAAGCCATCGCGGTGGATCGTGACGACGAGCCATTCCGACAAAGCGTTGACAACAGACGCCCCGACCCCGTGCAGGCCGCCGCTCGTTTTATAGCCACCCTGGCCGAACTTGCCCCCGGCATGGAGCACCGTCAAAATGACCTCCGGCGTCGGCTTGCCAAGTTTATGCATCCCAACCGGCATGCCGCGCCCTTCATCAAGGACGGTGATGCTGTTGTCTTTATGTATTTGCACCAAAATGTAATTTCCATATCCGGCCAACGCTTCATCGACCGAGTTGTCGACGATTTCATAAACAAGATGATGCAACCCGCGGCTGTCGGTGCTGCCGATGTACATCCCCGGCCGCTTCCTCACCGCCTCAAGCCCTTCTAACACTTGAATGGCATCTTCGTTATAGTCATGTATCGCTTGCTTTGCCACAAGCCCACCCCTTTCTGCCAAAACAAGAACATCTGTTTCTGTTTTATTGTATCATAAAATGACCAGCTGTCCATTGTCTTTTGACACCGCTTGACAAAATCGGACAACGGCGCCTGAAAAACGAAAGGACCATCTTAGAGAAGATGGCCGTTTCGTCAATGGCGCGCTTTGCCTGTTACGGGCGTTTCGTGAGCGCGTGTTCTACTTTAATGCAGCGATCCATAATCACCGTATAGCCTTTTTCCTTTAAAAACGCGTATGCTTCTTCATTGACGACGCCAAGTTGCGCCCAAAATACGTCCGCATCGATTTGCACAAACTCGCGGGCGAGCTCCGGTAAATGTTCGGAACGGCGAAACACATCGACGATATCGACATGTCCTTCGATATCCGTCAGTTTGTCGACCGCTGGAATGCCTTCCCATTCCTCGATCATCGGATTAACCGGAATGATTTCGTATCCGGCGTCTTTCATCGCCTTCGCCACCATATACGACTCGCGCTCGGGATTGTTGGACAAGCCGACAACGGCAATCCGCTTCGCCTTGCGCAAAATGTCGCCGATTTCTTCCCGGCTTGGGTTGACAATGGGCATCGGGTTCTCTCCTTCCCTCTTTGGTTTTGCAGTACTTGTTTCGCGATCGAGAAAGAAAAATCCTTCTATGAGACAGAAAATGGTTTAGCCCTTTTTAACATTGTGCAACAAACGCTAAAACTTTCCCGAACGAAAAATCGAGTAAAGCAGCCAACCAAAAAGAAAAGCGGACACACCTAATCCGATTTCAACAGCAGGAATTTTCCATAGCAGCATCGACTGCCGTCCGAACGATGAAGCGATCATCATGCCAGCCATGACGATGCTCCACGAAAGAAGAACGATGCTAATGGACAGTCGGTTCGTAAT
>NZ_JAFWFM010000227.1:0-3766 GCF_017515625.1 Geobacillus sp. | reverse complement strand
GCGTACATGCGAATTTTCCTCCAATGGTTTGGTTTGGACACCTTTACCATACAGGAAAATTCGCATTTTTTTGTACCCTCTATTTTCTCTATGCACACCGATCTTCAATGATCAAGTACAACTTGTGGTGAAGAGCCATTTTGTTTTTGTCGCAGACAACGACAAGATCCGGCTCAACCCATTCGCGAATTTGTTCCGGATCATCCCGATCCGCCAAACAAACGTCGATCGGAGCGCCAAATACGGTGCATTCTTTCCCCCGCAAATATGTCGCAAATTCCACCAACAATTCACGTTGCACTGCCTGATGTTTCGGCGTCGGAGCGGGAGACATGTTGAAGACTTGGCCGTCAATGACCTCATATCGTACATCTTCGTCGAGCATCATGTATTGCGCATAGGTGAACGGCTGCCCTTTTTCCGGCATCGGCATCAAAACGGCCTCCTTTCCTCTTTTCTTTTTAGTATACTTGAACGCTGCCCGGCAACCTAGCGTTTTCTTTTTTCTCAACAACCTGTTGTAGGCAAGGGAGAACGGTTTCAAGTATAATGAAAAAGAAATGAAAAAGAGGTGAGGAGCATGCAAGAAGCCATCAACATGTCCCCGTCCCCGTCATGGGAACATCAAATCGTTTGCGACAATCTTGTTTCCATGATCAAAGGAAAAAGCCCATGTCAACCGATTTCAAACTTGTCCGTGAAACTCGAAAAGAACGGAAAAGTGATGAACGAGTTTATCCAGCCGGATGTCGCTGTCTATTGCGAACGGCCGGAAAAAATCATCGGCGGCTATAAGGAGCGGCCGCTCATCGTCATCGAAGTTGTCAGCCCGTCAACCTACAAAATCGATGTGACGCTGAAAAAAGATTTGTACTGTGCCTACGGAGTGGAAGAATACTGGATCGCCGACCCATACAACAAAACGATCCGTCAGTGCACACTCGAACATGATCGATACGCCGAGACGATCATCGCCTGCGGAGAAACGTTCGATTCTGTGATCGGAACGATTGACACCGCGCTCGTTTTCCAAGGCGTGTAGAAGACGGGGAAAACCATTCTTTTCGGCCTATCGGCAGTTTTTGTGGCGGAAGTCGAGTCGATTTTGCAAAGTTCCTCAACTTAAAAAGAGTCTCTGCTGAACAACTCGTTTCCAATCACGAGTTCTTTAGCGGGATATCTTGCATGCTTTGTCGTATAATCAATGGCGAATTCTCTGTCGCAAAAGCAGGGGCGGACAGACAGAGGAAGATACGTTCAAAGGAGCATGAAAACAGAAAAAAACAGACTTGTCAGCAACAAGGATGCCGATAGTCTTTCAACGGCATCCTTTTCCAACTCAACGCAAAATTCGCCATTGATTTTGTCCTGCTTTTCTTGTATAATCGAAAATGTCTCACCATCCATTTCGGGATGTAGCTCAGCTTGGTAGAGCACACGCATGGGGTGCGTGGGGTCGCAGGTTCAAATCCTGTCATCCCGATCGAAGGAAACCAGCCGAAAAAACGTCCGGCTGGTTTTTTTTGTTCTCTCACGCGTTTCCTCCTCGTGACGCCGTTTTTCCCTATGAAATCAATCCAATCTGCCTTCCTGCCCAAGCGATACGGTCAATCGCCATATCAATGTCTTCTTCCGTCATCGCGGCGGTGATGGAAAAGCGAATGCGCGCCGTTCCCTCAGGGACGGTCGGCGGCCGGATGGCGTCGCGGGCGGAGATTGCTTCAACAATGATTCCAGCTGATCGATGTCATTATGTCGATAGCGGAAACAGGCGGCTTTGCTCAAGCGGATGCCATCAATTAAACTCGCATGGTTCCACTCATCGCTAAAGACAAGATCATCTCGGCCAATTAACGCTGTCAACACGCCGATGTTGGCCGTGTAGCCGCTGTTGAAAATAAGAGCCGCCTCTGCTTTTTTCCATTGTTTCAACGCGGCTTCCGCCCGCTCATAGAGCGGATGATTGCCGACGACGAGCCGCGACGCGCCCGCTCCGGCCCTATATGCCTCATCGCCTCGCAGCCCGCTTCGATGAGCCGCCTATCATCCGCCAACCCTAAATAATTATTGGACGCTAAATTCAACATCGGCTTTCCGTTCAGGATGACCGTAGCGCCTGAAGCCTCTGCCCGGCGCAGCTGGCGTTTTTGCGCTTTTTGTTCCCATTCGAGCAGTTGGGCGGTTAGTTCGGTTTTCATCCCCATCCCCTTATATGTAAACTATTTGTAAAAAACAGTTTACATTAAAACGTGTGAATCGGCTAGGAAAAGATGGTCGGTTTTGTTGATTGATTATTTAGCACATTGTTTTGGAAATTATTCTTTCCGATCTCAGCCACATGCATAGTTCAATCGCACACCTGTCATACTATGCGTGTTATCGGCAAATAAGGAGGTGTTTCAGATGGATGTCCGTCGGGCGCAAGAAATCGCGTCGTCGCCGGTGATGGCAAACGTCACGTACAACGGCCAGCGCATTTACATTGAGCATGTCGACCAGCAAAAAGGCGTAGCAACGATCCACCCGCTTGACAACCCGAAGCAAAAACAAAGCGTGCCGGTCACCAGCTTAGAAGAGCATGCTTAACCGCAAAAAAGCGAGAGAAAGGAATCGCCCTTTCTCCCGCTTTTTGATTGAATCGGCCGTCAGCTCTTCCCGCTCTTTGTAGGCCTCTTGCACCGTTTGTTCCTTCATCGCTGTCCGGCCTGCCGTCCGTGTGTCGGCGGCGCGGGCCGGATGCCCGGCGCGTTGGTTGTCCGGTTTCCGTTTCATCGCCCTCCCCTCCTTCATCCCTAGCATGCCCCGAATGAGACGGGTTTACGATAGCGAAGGGGAAAGAGAGCATTCTCGCCTCAAACTATTTATGAACGGTTGCGCTGTTCTTGCTGCTCATAAAGAAACGATTGAACGATGAGATACAAATTGCCGACAACGATGATGACGAGAAACAAAACAACCCTCATCTCCCCGCGCCAAAACGCGGTGAGCATCGACAAAATCCCCATCACGATAAACACCTTGCCGCCAAGGCGGTGCGTTTTGTTCCAAACGGCCTCGCTTTCCAACGTCCACGGCGTGCGGATGCCGATAAAATAATTCGGTTTGATTTTCGGCATGTAGTTTCCCAACACGATGAACAGCACTCCGACACCAATCAGCACAAGCCGTCCAACATCAACCGGAACTCCGAGATTGTACGCCAATGTTGCGATATGCAGGAGCAAGAAAAAGAAGGCGAGCGCCGCGTTGACAATGCGATAGCTTTTTTGAAAACGGCCGTAACTTTCTTTTTTCGGGTCAAACTTCGGCAACACTCCCATCAACATGATGAGAAGTGTCATCAATAAGGGGGGAAGGAAGGCACCCAACCATTTGTTGCTGAAGCCGTCGGCTTCACCCGCTGCGTTCCAGTGAATGGCCACTTGATCCGGCAAATAAGGAATGGCAGCCAGACTGATGACATAGGCGAAAACTGTAAGCATGATCGCAAGCCGATTACTCTTCCACATGTTTCTCTTCCCTTTCGACAAAATCGTAAAACCAGCGCAGCAAATCTTGAAACACCGTCGTGTTCAGAGAGTAGTAGATATGCTGTCCCTCACGCCGGTCTTGCACCAAATCAGCCTGTTTGAGAATTTTCAAGTGATGCGAGACGCTCGGTTTTTGCATATCAAAATGCGAAGCGATCTCCCCTGCTGTCAACTCCCCGTTCCGCAACAAGGATAAAATTTTCCGGCGCGTCGGGTCGGCGATCGCTTTAAACGCT
>NZ_JAFWFM010000027.1:0-9609 GCF_017515625.1 Geobacillus sp. | reverse complement strand
CTTGATCAATTTTATAGTTTTGTGTACAATTCATCTGAAGTCCTCCTTGGTATGGTGAGTGATGTGGTTGACACCCCTGCATCATACCAAGAGGGCTTTTTTTGATCAAGTCCCCGGAAAAGCTCCTAACGGGAATGCTCTTTTTAGCATCGCTTCGTCAGCGCTGAAGTTGTCAGAGGTCAGATAATAGGAGAGAGAGTCGACATGTTATTCCGAGCGCGACCGGTTATTTTTTCCGTTTTTTTCGCATCGATTGCTGTTGCGGTTATGTCAAAACCGCCTTCCTTCGATCGTACATATATGATCGCCTTGCTGTTTTATTGGCTGTTTTCCAGCTTGTATTCGCACTTGCGCGTCGTCGATAAAACAAAAAACAATATCCCGGTTGACTACGGCATCAACTACAGCTTATCGTTCTCCTTGTTTGCTGGCCCACTCGGGCTGCTTATTTTTGAATCGCTGTTTTGCTTGACTGAACATCTGACAAAGAAATATTTAAAAACAGCGGAACCGGATGAATGGCTGCACACGTTGTACAACATCGGCTCATTTGTGACGTTCAACTCATTGGCGTTCGCTCTATACAACCTCCTTAACCCGCTGTTTCAATCCGTTCCGCTTATCGGTTTTTGGCTGCTCGTTTTTCTGCTCGTCGTCATCGTTTCATTGCTGACTGATTGCTGTCTCATCATCGTTTTTTATCTCACCGGCGATATTCGGACACAAGGCGAAGCGCTTGAGTTTATTAAAACAAGAAGCTGGACGGACATGGGAAAAACGGCGCTGACAAATGGTCTGTTATTTCTCTTTTTGCAAGAACAGCGGTGGGATATGCTTTTAAGTTTGTTTTTGCTTAATTACTTTGTCAGTCGCTCGTTTTTTTCCAAATCGCAAAGCATCCGTCATAAACTGGAGCGCGATCAGTTTGAGAAGATGGCGTACACCGATTTTCTCACCGGCGTCCATAACCGCGCCTACATGGACAAAACGATCGCCAAGCTGAATGGGACAGGCGAATGGATCGGCGTTGTCGTCGCAGATATTGACAATTTTAAATCGATTAATGACACGTACAACCACGCTGTTGGCGACGAGGTGATCCGCCATTTTGCCTCAACCTTGAAACAGTTTCTCAAAGAGGGCGATTTTTTGTTCCGCAGCGGCGGTGAAGAATTTACGATGTTTTTGCGTCATCGCACGTTTGAAGAGAGCGTCCGGCTTGTCGAGGAGATTCGAGAAGCCGTGCGCCGCAGCACCGTGTTGGTCGATTATATGGCGGCGAAACGTCCCATTGCCTATACGTCGTCGTTTGGTCTTTACTTTTGTCAAGCAGAAGGAACGATGTCAATTGAAAAAGCGTACATTTATGCCGACCATTTATTGCTCCGTTCGAAAGAAAGCGGCAAAAATAAAGTATCAGCCCAATGCGGGGGAGTTGCGTGACGGGGCAGCTCCTTTTTGTTTTCTCCGCACCGTCCGGCCTAAGCAAAAACGGCGCAGCCACCATACATTAACGAAAAAATGGGGCTATCCTCGGCTGCACTGCCAAGGCAAACTTCTTCATCCTTTTCAGTAATGGATGACAGAAGAGGAATAGTTCAATAAGGTGGTGAGGGCCCTTTGATTCATCTTGTTACGGCGACTAACGACGCATACCCCTTGCCTCTTGGGGCGATGTTAAAGTCGTTGTTTGCCGATAAAACGTCCGAACATCGTGTCACCATTTATGTATCACACGAAACATTATCGGAACAAAACCAGCTAAACTGAGAAAAAAGTATTAAAAAAACATCCCCCAAAGTAAAAGGGGACGGCTCACTTGTGATACGGCTCCCCCCGGTTGATCCGAAATGCGCGGTAAATCTGCTCGAGCAAAATGAGACGCATGAGCTGGTGAGGAAACGTCATTTTCGAAAACGACAACGCCTCGTCAGCGCGCGCCATCACTTGTTTGCTTAAGCCAAGCGAGCCGCCGATGACGAACACTACCTTGCTTTTGCCATAGGTGGCGAGCTCATCGAGACGGGCAGCAAATTGCTCGGACGATTTCATCTTTCCTTCAATCGCAAGCGCGATGACGTGGGCGTCATGCGGAATTTTCGCCAACAGCCGCTCGCCTTCCCGCTGTCTGATTTGCTCTTCCTCAAGTTCGCTTGCCCGTTCGGAGGTTTTTTCATCGGCGACCTCAATGATCTCAATTTTTGCATATGCGGACAGACGCTTTGTGTACTCATTGATCCCTTGAATTAAATATTTTTCCTTCAATTTGCCCACAGCAGCAATGGAAATATGCACACATCATCCCCACCTTACAAACAACTTATCAACAATATTTATCCACATATACACAACACATATCCACATATTGTGCAAAAACATCAGCATCCTACGGCATAGACAGCCTTTTTCTTGCAAAAACGGCACAGTTTTTCGCTGTTATCCACAAACATGACATCAGGGGCCTGCTCCGTCTCATCCACATATTCGTCAATGGCCATATCGATGTGCTCCTCACATGTGAATATCATCATTCTCGCTCCTTTCCTTGTGGAAAAAAGAAGGAGCGTTTCCGCTCCTCCATCGTTTTCGTTTAATACGACTCACGCGTCAACTTCATCGTGACCGTGCGTTTTTCCCCATCACGATAAAACGTGACTTCCATCCGGTCGCCGATCGATTTTTTCGTATACAAATATTTGCGCAAGTCGAGCACATTGCGGATTTTTTCGCCATCAAGCGCCACGATGACATCAAACTGTTTTAAGCCTGCCTGGGCGGCTGGCGACATCGGCACGACTCGGATGACCGCAGCCCCTTCTGTTACATTCGGCGGCAAATGAAGCGTCGCCTGCAAATGGTACGATGGGATGTCGCTCAGCGAGCGAAGTTCAACGCCCATATATGGACGGCGCACTTGTCCGTATTTTTCCAAGTCCGAAATGATCGGAATGGCTGTGTTGATCGGGATCGCAAATCCGATGCCTTCAACCGCCTCTTGGGCGATTTTCATCGAATTAATGCCAATGACTTGCCCTTTGATGTTGACGAGGGCGCCGCCGCTGTTGCCCGGGTTAATGGCTGCGTCTGTCTGCAATACTTCCGCATTCCAATCCGGAGAGCCGTCCTGGTCCAAGTCAACTTCCACCGTCCGGTTCGTCCCGGAAATAATGCCTTGCGTCACCGACCCGGCAAACTGCAGGCCAAGCGGGTTGCCGATGGCGATGACCGGCTCTCCTGGCTTTACCGCGTCGGAGTCGCCGAACTCAGCCACCTTTTTCACATGCTTTGCATCGATTTCCAGCACAGCCAAGTCCATTAGCACATCGCTGCCCAGCAGCTTCGCCGGCACTCTCGTCCCATCTTTGAGGCTCACTTCGAGCTGACTGGCGTTTTCAACAACATGATGGTTCGTGACGATAAACGCCCGTCCTCCCGCTTTCTTGTAAATGACGCCCGATCCGACGCCAGCCTCGCCTCCTTGCGACCAGAAGCTGGCTTCTTGAATGTTGACAACGCCGACAACCGCATCCGATACTTGGTCGATCGCCTTTGTCACCGCCGTCGTCACATCGACGGAAACGCTTTGCCGAACCGCAGGAGCTTCACTTTCCCCTTCCGGCTTCCCTCGTTCCTCTTGCGACGGCACGATGTCGTACGGGAGGACGTCCCAACGGGAAAACGCCGGAATGGACATGAGGACAAGCAATCCTCCTAACACAGCGCCGACAAGCGTGGACAAAAACGAACCGCTGCGCCGTTTCCGTCTCGTTTGCCCGTGCGCTTCGTAATGGTCATCGTAATATCCCACATTCACCACCCTTTCCACATTCGTCTTCATCCCTCATTATAATCATCAATAGAGAAAAAAATCCAACAAACACATTTTCCCCAGTTTAGCCAAAACGCCTCTCATACATACGCCAACGCGGTCGCCCGACGGGGATCGGTGTCGTATAAATGAAAGCGGGCGCCGACTGCCAGCCCTCTTTGTTCCAATATTTGCGCCACAGTCATGCGCGCCAGCTCTTTCATATTGTTATCTTGACTTAAATGAGCCAAATACACTTGTTTTGTCCGCTCCCCGATCACATCGGCAAGCGCCAGCCCTGCTTCCTCGTTCGAAATATGGCCGACATCGCTTAAAATGCGGCGCTTGACGCTCCACGGATACCTCCCCATCCGCAGCATCCCGACGTCGTGGTTGCTTTCAAACACGAACACATCAGCATTTTCGATCGTCTTTTTGATCCGCTCGCTCACGTAGCCGGTGTCGGTGAGCAACGCAAGCTTTTTTCCCCCGTAGTGAAAGACGTAAAACATCGGTTCAGCCGCATCGTGAGAGACGCCAAACGATTCGACATCCACATCGCCGAACGTCCTCACCGCGCCGAGTGGAAAGACAAATTTTTGTTCGGCCGGAATGTCGCCGACGACCTGTTCCATCGCCCGCCATGTTTTTTCATTCGCATACACAGGCAGGCGGTATTTGCGAGCGAGCACCCCAAGCCCTTTAATGTGGTCGCTATGTTCATGGGTGACAAGCAGCCCATCAAGCTCCTTTGGATGGCGGCCGATTTCGGCAAACAGCTGCTCAAGCTGCCTGCCGCTCAACCCGGCGTCGACGAGCAAGCGTTGGCGGTCCGTTTCAACGTAAAACGCGTTGCCGGTACTGCCGCTGGCCAGTACACTAAATCGCATCGTCATTCAAGCTCACTCCAACACACTTCCTTCATCGGTAATGACTTGTCCTTCAAACGCATTCACAAAATAATCTTCTTTCCGATTGACGACGATATGCCATGTCGGCGTCAACACTTGGGAAGCGGTAAACTGGACGAGGCCATAGTAGCCAAGCTCCACTTTCGTGACGCGGTCGCCCGGCTGCAAATATCCTTTCCGGTACAGCGTCTCAAGAGCTTTAATGGCCGGAACGATGTCTTGTTTCCGCTCGTATTTTTCCAAGTCATCGAGCATCGTCTGTTCATAAGAAACAGCTTTTTGCTGCTTATTGACATGAATGATGAGCTTGCTGTTTTCGTTGCCATAAATCATTTTGCCTTCGTACACTTGGTAACAAATTACCGTTCCTTCCCCTTCATCAAATGACCAAAGGGCGTACTGCTCCCCATCCAAAATATAGCGCCGCAAAAACTCGCGCAACTGGTACGGGTCGCTGACATTTAAAGCAATGGGATGGAGAAACGTTCCTTTCAATTTCGTTTCTCCTTCTTCGATTTTTGCTTTTTGCGCGGACAGTTTTTTCGTATCGGCGGCGGTAAACTCTCGGCTTTTGCCGCTGACGTACGCCGCTTTCGTCACTTCTTTCGGCAGCTCCACATACGTGATGCCGTTCGCTTCGAGCTGCTCTTCAATGGTCGTTTCCAAAATGACATCAAGCTGGCTGCTGTTTCGTTTTTCCACAAACTGATACACTAAAAAGCAGTCGAGGATGAGGAACACAATGATGAAAATCGTCTTCGTTTTACTCCAATCCATTCGTTCCCCCTCCTCCGCCGTCCCCATCGTCGCTCACTTTTTTCCACGTTTGCTCGTACAAATAAAACCACGCCGGTTCCAGACGAATCACTTTCTCCCGTTCCGGATCTTTGACGAGCTCGTAGCCGATGGCGATATCTTTCACGAGCGATTTGCGAACGCCTTTCGCTTGTTCAAGCTGTTTGACGATCTCACGGCCGGACGGCAACGTTTTCGGGGTTCGGGTGCGGTCGGGGATTTCCAGACGGAAGAGCGGGCGCTGATATTTCATTAAATCGCTCGCCCCCCACGTCTCCACGATTTCCGACATGCCGTATTCATTAAAAACCGGATACCCGTTGACAACAAGCCGGAAAATGACTTTCCGATCTTCTTCACTCCAACGGGCAAAATGGTATAAATCAGTCCAGCCGCCATGTTCATTGACAAAATCAATGCTTTTTTGAATGAAGTGAGTTTCTTGATCAGTTTGGCCCATATTGGAGACACGGGCTGCCGGATTGACATACAGCAGCATGCGCTGAAAGAAATCGACGTCCATCAGCCGCGAACCATCGGTGTACTCCTCGCCAAACGGAATCAAGTCCTTTTTCACAACGCTCGGGTCGCTAAACAGCGCTTCTTTAAACTTATCGGCGTCCAACTCATCGGTGTAGTATTGCAAACTGCTAAGCTCCACTTCTTTTTCCGGCAAATAAAGCTGCTTCGTCTCACTGACCGGATAAGCGAAATAACGGGGAAAATGGTTGGCCTCCTTCGCCAGCCGGCTGATGGCGTCCTGCGAAGCGTCACTGGCGGTCGCCTTATAAATTTTGTGCTTATCGGTTGCGATAAAATAGACTGGGAATTTATCCCCTTCACTGAATGGAACGAGAATGCGGTCAAATGCCAAGCCATCAAGCCCTCTATCTTCCACCGTGAAGATCAACCGGTAAATATCGATCGGCAGCTCGTCTGGGTAAATGATTTCCAGCCGCTCTTTTCCGTCTAAAAACGACAAAAACTTTCCTTGCGGGACGGAAGATGAAATGTTCTCAAAATCGTCGAGCGCCCATTTTTTGACTTCTTTCAGCACTTCATTTTTCTTTTCCTCTTTCGTGAGGGCGTAGTGGGCTCCGCCTTTATGGATGAGCACCTGCTTTGGCTGCACGACCATCTCCGTATCAACTTGCGTATTGCTGACGGAAACGTGCTGAATATACTCGTCGTTTTGCAGCACGTCATATTTAGGATGATACGTCCATAAAGCAAACGTCATCATAATGCTGATGAGCACAAGCGACGTCAACACAACTGTTTTGATCGCTTCATACATCGTACCAGTCATCCTTTTGCTCCCGTTCTAGCGGTAGCGTAAAATAAATCGTCGTCCCTTTATGTTCTTTGCTTTCCGCCCAAATCGTCCCGCCATGGGCGAGCACGACTTCTTTGGCAATGGCCAGTCCGAGGCCGGTGCCGCCCAATTTGCGCGACCGCGCCTTATCGACCCGGTAAAAACGCTCAAAAATTTTCGCCAAATCGGCCTTCGGGATGCCGACCCCTTCGTCGCTGACGCTGACAATGATCTCGTCGGCCAGCTCGCGGACGCGGAACGTGATCGTCCCGCCTTGCGGAGAGTATTTCAACGCATTGGAAATGATGTTATCCAATACTTGTGTGATTTTGTCCTCATCCACTTCGATGAAAATCGCCTGGCGCGGAATTTTGCGAACGAACCGGATGTTATCGCTTTTTGTCAGTTCAAACCGGTCAATCACTTTATGAAAATAAGCCGAAAAATTGATCCATGTCTTTTTCAGCTTGTAATCTTTGCTGTCGAGCTTCGACAGATGAAGCAAGTCGTTGACGAGCCGAATCATGCGCTCCGTTTCATTTTGCACGACTTGAATGAACCTTGGAGCGATGTCTTTATCTTGCCAGGCGCCATCCGCCAATGCCTCTAAATAGCTTTTCATTGTCGTCAAGGGCGTGCGTAGCTCATGCGAGACATTGGCGACGAACTGCCGCCGCTCGCGGTCGATTTTTTCTTGCTCGGTGATGTCGTGCAAAACGACAATCAGCCCGTTGACAAACCCGCCCTCTTTTTGAATGACCGATAGTGACGCCCGCAAAATGTACAATTCCTCATCGGTGCTGAAATCCAAAATGAGTGAGTCGCGTTCCTCGAGCAGCGTTTCAAACGTATATTGGTCAGCGATGCCGAGCACGTCGACGATCGAACTCGACAGCACTGTTTCACGTGAAACATTCAAAATGTTTAACGCCGCATCATTAATGAGAATGACGCGGCCGCGGCGGTCGGTCGCGATCACGCCATCGGTCATGTGCGTCAACACCGACTCAAGCTTGCGCCGTTCGCC
Organism: Geobacillus sp.; assembly: GCF_017515625.1. Taxonomy (NCBI): domain Bacteria; kingdom Bacillati; phylum Bacillota; class Bacilli; order Caryophanales; family Anoxybacillaceae; genus Geobacillus; species Geobacillus sp. The sequence goes on along the minus strand of NZ_JAFWFM010000027.1, from coordinate 1,753 downwards.
TTCCGTTGTCGCCTGCGCTTCCTGCAGTTTTTTCGTCAAGTTGTTAAAGGTCATCGCCAGCTGGCCGATTTCATCATAGCCGTACACTTTGACTTTGCGGGAAAAATCGCCCCTTGTCATCGCCAGCGCTTGCCGGCGCATATCGGAAATCGGCCGGGTGATGGTGCGCGACAAAAAAATGCCGAGCACGGCGGTAATGACGAGCGCGATCCCCGTCCCAGTCGCCAAAATCATGTTGATTTGCCGCATTTGCGAAAAGACGTTTTCCATTGAGGCAATAACGTAAATGACCCCTTTGACTTCCCCGCTCGTCTTAATCGGAGTCGAGGAAATGTACATACGATGGCCTGTCCTTGAATCAAGCATCATCTGGTCGACAGTTTCGCCGGTGACGAGCGAACGCTTCACGTAAATCTCTGTCGTCCGCTTCCCGACGATGTTTTGCATATACGGATTCGACGTCGCCAACACCTTCCCTTTGGCATCAATGACGCGCACTTCGGAAATATCTTGGGAAACGAAATCATGAAGAAGCGAACGGATGTCTTCTTCCAATGTCGGGCTTTTTTCATCGCGCTCCCGATTCATTGCCTGCTCGACGTTATAGGCGAGCAGCGTCACCCGTTCGTTCAGTGAGTTTTTGAAATTTTGCACAAGCTCCGTTTCCAACTTACGGACAAAATACACGCCGATGATTTGCATGGCGACAAGAATGAGCAGCACATAAATAATAACAAACTTAAAGCGGATCGAACGAAATGGCCCTACTTTTTTCATGCCGACTCATGACTCCTGTTCCGGGTTGCGCAAATAATAGCCGACGCCCCGTCTTGTGACGATCCACGACGGATGGGAAGGGTTGTCTTCGATTTTTTCACGCAGCCTTCTTACCGTCACATCGACCGTGCGCACATCGCCGTAATAGTCGTAGCCCCAAACCGTTTGCAGCAAGTGTTCGCGCGTCATCACTTGGCCGATATGTTTCGCCAAATAGTGGAGCAGTTCAAATTCGCGCTGGGTCAACGCGATCGTCTCCCCCCGTTTTTGCACGACGTACGCATCTGGACGGATGACAAGCGGCCCGATGACGATTTCATTCGTTTCATTCTCCACTTCCTCTTGGTTGGCTGTTTGCGCATGGCGGCGCAAGTTCGCTTTGACTCGCGCCAGCAGCTCGCGCGTGCTGAACGGCTTTGTCACATAATCGTCCGCCCCCAGCTCCAAACCAAGCACTTTATCAATCTCGGAATCTTTCGCCGTCAGCATGATGATCGGCATGTCGTATTTTTTCCGCACCTCGCGGCATACTTCCATGCCGTCTTTCAGCGGCAGCATAATATCCAATAAAATCAAATCCGGCATCGTTTCTTCCACTTTTTGCAGCGCTTCCTCGCCGTCATAGGCGCAGATGACTTCGTACCCTTCTTTTTGTAAGTTAAATTGCAAAATATCGGCAATCGGTTTTTCATCGTCAACAACTAAAATGCGTTTTTCCATCTCGCTCACGCCCTTCCTTTTGCGATGGAATGCTATCATTATTAATTTACCACGTTATAAAAACGAAATCATCCTTTGCCCGCTGCCATTTTGAGGAGCAAACCATATATATAGATGCAATTTGAAGATTTACCATTTGCAGCCTTTATCGACTGTCAGGCGACCGAACAACGCCGCTTCACAGACCCATATATGGGTCTGTGAAGCAGGTGGTTGTTCGGTCTTCCGTCACGCCTTGGCGTGACGGGGCAAGCCT
>NZ_JAFWFM010000226.1:0-6329 GCF_017515625.1 Geobacillus sp. | reverse complement strand
CTGCCAAGAAAACTGGATCAATCAACAAAATATTGCACTCGGGGTTCTTCACCTAATAGGTGAACATTCGAAATGGAGTCGAAGTCTCGACACGATTGGGTTTCCCAGCATTTTTGATACACTTCTGTCACGGATTCAGGTCTCTCTAACCATGGAAATTATTGTAATGAAAAATGCTCATCTACAGTACGTAAACAAAATCAATCCGGGGCGAAAATAGCGGAACTCCTCAGCCAGCGGCTCTTTCACTTTCAACACCATCTCCGCCGTCCAAGCATCTTCCGCGTTCGGCACAATCACTGCCCCTGCTTTTTCATACTCGGAATCGGAAAACCCCGACCCAGCGCCGGCTTCCGTCTCCACATACACGTCATGCCCCGCTTTGACGAGCGTCATCACGCCTGCCGGAGTGATGGCGACGCGGTTTTCATTGTTTTTGATTTCTTTTGGAATGCCGATCTTCATTACATTTCCTCCTTTTTCCTTCCCGCTTCTTCCTTTTATTGTGCTCCGTTTCGCGCAAAAGCAAACGAAAAAGGAGGAGGCGCTGGTCTCAACGGAAAAGGTGGCGGTAAATGACGTTCGCTCCGCCGGTGACGTCAATGACGGCGCCGGTGATGAAATCCGAGTCGTCCTCGCATAAAAACGCGATCACGCGGGCGATATCTTCACCAGTCCCCGGGCGTCCGACCGGCGTTTCCGCATCCCTTCTCGCGCGGGCGTCGGCGATCCCCGCCTCTTTCATGGCGCCGACAATATTGCCTGGGCACACCATATTGGCGGTAATGCCATATTCCGCCTCTTCCAGGGCGATCGTTTTCGTCAGCGATACAAGCCCGACTTTCGCCGCGCCGAACGCCGAACGGTGCACCCAGCCCGGGGCATCCGCCGCTCCTTGAAATCCGTACGTAATGATGCGGCCAAACCGTTGTTTTCGCATAATCGGGATCGTCCGCCTCACTAAATGGAAGACCGAGCTCAAATTGCCTTCAATCATTTCGTACCATTCGTCTTCCGTATAATCGGCCAGCTTTTTCCGCTCAAAAATGTACGGCCCTGCATTGTTGATGAGGCAGTCAATGCGGCCAAACCGCTCCATGGCGGCGTCCACAAGCGCCGCTAAATCGTTTTTGTCCGTCACATCTCCCTGCACAAACTGGAGGCGGTCAGCGGCGCCGCGGTACTTCTCGGCAAGCGAGCGCACCGCCTGTTCATCGCTCCGGTAGTTCACCGTCACCGAGTAGCCTTTATCAAGCAGCAGCTCGGTCACTTTTCTCCCCAATCCTTTCGCTCCGGCCGTAATCAAGGCGTGCCGCACCCTTCTCCCTCCTCGTCGCGATTTGCTGTCTCATTTTTACTTTACTACAAACCAGAGCGAATACAAAAAAATAACCATAACGCGCAGGCGCTATGGCTATTCGCCGACTTCGCGGCGCGGGTCGTAATACGATTCATCCTCGTCAACAATGCCGCTTTCATACGACTCGGTAATTTGCTCGGTGATCGTCCGCACTTCCTCCTCATCGTACTGCCAGTCGTTATACCGCTTTTCCATTGCTCTTCCTCCCCTGTTCACAAAATCTCAATATATGGCCTAGTTTCTCGTCAAAGGGCGATGGGTATACCATATATAGAGATAGCATTTTTAACCAAAGGGAGGGGAGAACATGACCATGACCTACCAAACGATCGTCGTCGCCGTCGATGGCTCGAAGGAAGCGGAATGGGCGTTCAAAAAAGCGGTTCAAATCGCCAAGCGAAACGGGGCGAAACTCATTTTGACCCACATCATCGACTTGCGCGGCTTTACGACCGTTGAAGCGCACGATTACGCCCTCGCCGAACGGTCGGAGCAATATGCGAACGAACTTCTGGAACGGTATAAAAACGAAGCCGTCGCCGCTGGACTCGACGATGTGGACACCGCGGTCGAATTCGGCTCGCCGAAAGTGAAAATCGCCAAAGACGTCGCTCCGAAATACAAAGCCGACCTCATCATTTGCGGGGCGACCGGGTTGAACGCGGTCGAGCGGTTTCTGATTGGCAGTGTCTCGGAAAACATCGTCCGCCATGCGAAATGCGATGTGCTTGTGGTCAGGACACCGAAAGAATAGCCTTCCGCGCCCAACGAATGCATCCATTCTCTGTGCCGCCGGCAAATGCCAAAAAGAACACCCCGCCGTTACGGGGTGTTTAGCTTTTCTTTCGCTTTTTCAAGCGCCGCCCGCACTTCGGCAAAACCGGTGCCGCCGGCGCTGTTGCGGCGGTTGACGGCCGTGCGCGGGTTCAAGGCGTCATAAATGTCTGCGTCAAAGAGCGGCGACGCCTCCTTATACACGTCAAGCGGCAAGTCGGCCAAAAAGACGCCTTTCTCAATGCAAAGCAGCACGAGCTTGCCGACGACCTCATGCGCCTCGCGGAACGGCATGCCTTTTGCCGCCAAGTAATCGGCAAGCTCGGTCGCGTTGGAAAAGTCCTGATTCGTCGCCCGCTCCATGACGTCTGTGCGCACGTTCATCGTTTCAATCATGCCGGTGAAAATTTTCAGCGACCCGACGACCGTCTTTACTGTATCAAACATGCCTTCTTTATCTTCTTGCATGTCCTTGTTGTAGGCGAGCGGCAGCCCTTTCATCACCGTGAGAAGCGCCATCAAATGGCCGTACACGCGGCCGGTTTTGCCACGGATGAGCTCGGCCATGTCCGGGTTTTTCTTTTGCGGCATGATGCTGCTGCCGGTCGCAAACGCATCATCAAGCTCAATGAACTGAAACTCTTGGCTCGACCAAAGGATGAGCTCTTCAGCGAGCCGCGACAAGTGCATCATGAGCATCGAGCTGTTGCTTAAAAACTCGATGATGAAATCGCGGTCGCTCACCGCATCCAAGCTGTTTTCGTAAAGATCGGCAAAACCCAACAGCTCCGCCGTCCGCCGCCGGTCGATCGGAAACGTCGTTCCGGCGAGCGCCCCGGTGCCGAGCGGCGAGCGGTTAATCCGTTTCAGCGACTCAGAAAAACGTTCATAGTCCCGCTCGAGCATCCAAAAATACGCAAGCAAATGATGGGCAAACGAAATCGGCTGCGCCCGCTGCAAATGCGTATACCCGGGCATGATCGTGTCGACATGTTTGTCGGCTTGAGCGACAAGCGCCCGCTGCAGCCCGCGGATGAGACTGAGAATCTCTTCAACGCGCTTGCGCAAGTATAAATGCATATCGGTCGCCACTTGGTCGTTCCGGCTCCGTCCGGTGTGCAACTTGCCGCCGACCGGGCCGATGTCGTCGATCAACATTTTTTCAATGTTTAAATGAATGTCTTCATACGCGACGGAAAACTCGAGTTCCCCCCGCTTCGCTTTTTCGAGCAGCCGCAGGAGTCCGCTCTTGATCTTCTCGACATCTTCCGCCGGCAAAATGCCGCACTCGCCAAGCATTGTCACATGGGCAAGGCTGCCTTCAATGTCTTCTTCCACCAGCTCCTGGTCGAACGGGATCGACGCGCCAAACTCGTCGACCCATTCTTCCGCTGTTTTCGTAAACCGTCCGCCCCAAAGTTTTTTCACGAATCTCGCCGCAGAGGAATGCGACTTCCTCCTTCCTTTTCCTTATTGGCCGGCCGATACCGACGCTTTGTGTTGCTTGTTGACGATGCTGTTGACTTTCGTCGGCAGACCGTACAGCGAGATGAACCCGACCGCCGCTTGATGGTCAAACTCGTCTTCCGACGTGTACGTCGCCAGCTTTTCATCATAAAGCGAGAACGGCGATTTGCGCCCTTCGACGATCGCATGGCCTTTAAACAGCTTCACGCGCACGACGCCGGTGACGTTTTTCTGCGTTTCTTTCAAAAACGCGACAAGCGCGTCTTTGAGCGGCGAAAACCACAGGCCGTTGTAAATGACTTCGGCGATTTTTTGCTCGATGATCGGTTTGAAATGGGCGACTTCTCTCACCAATGTCAAGTCTTCGAGCTCTTTATGCGCTTTGATGAGCGTGATCGCCCCCGGGCATTCGTACACTTCGCGCGACTTAATGCCGACAAGGCGGTTTTCGACGTGGTCGATGCGGCCGACGCCGTGCTTGCCGGCTAACGCGTTCAGCTCCAAAATCAATTGCGCGAGCGGATACGCCTTGCCGTTTAACGTCACCGGAACGCCTTGTTCAAAGCCGATCTCGATGACATCCGGCACATCCGGCGCGTTCTCAAGCGAAGCCGTCAGCTCATACGCCTCTTCCGGCGGAGCCGCCCACGGGTCTTCCAAAATGCCGCACTCGTTGCTGCGGCCCCACAAGTTTTGGTCGATCGAAAACGGGCTGTCCAGGTCGACCGGAATCGGAATGCCGTGCTGTTTCGCGTATTCGATTTCTTCCTCGCGCGACCAGCTCCACTCGCGCACCGGGGCGATGACGTCCAAGTCCGGATTGAGCGCGTTGATCGACACTTCAAAGCGCACTTGGTCGTTCCCTTTCCCCGTGCAGCCGTGGGCGACCGCCACCGCGCCTTCGAGCTCGGCGATTTCAACGAGTTTTTTCGCGATGAGCGGACGCGACAGCGCCGAGACGAGCGGATATTTCCCTTCATACAGGGCGTTCGCCTGCAGAGCGATGAGCGCATACTCGTTCGCAAACTCGTCTTTGACGTCGATGACGTACGATTTGATCGCGCCGACTTTGAGCGCTTTTTCTTTCACGAAATCAAGGTCTTTTCCTTCCCCAAGGTCCAAGCAGCACGCGATCACATCATACCCGCGCTCCTGAAGCCATTTGATCGCCACCGATGTATCTAAACCGCCCGAGTAGGCCAACACCAATTTTGGATTTGCCATGGTCGTTCTCCTCTCCCGTCACATAAATATACTTAAATATAAATAAATATTCAAATCGAACACATTATCACTTTATCAGCTTTCCCGTGATTTTTCAATACTTATTCAATAAAAAGAATAAAAATTCCTCACCGATATGCGGAAATGTTTCGTATAATAGAAAAAAAGGAGGCGGCAAGAATGAACGGCATCTTCATCGACGACAAGCGGCTCGGCATCCGCGTGCCGCATCTGGACAAGCCTTGGGAGGACTACAGCCCAAACGAACAAGAGGCGATTTTACTGGAATGGGAAACAATCCGCGGCTTGATCCCCGACCGCATCGCAGAACTGGAGCGGGAAATCAACGAAAAACAAGACGCGCTCGGCCAAGAAGCGGATTTTGCGCGCTCGTGCCAGCTCAATGCTAACATCGCCGAACTCGCTTCGATCGTGAATGATTTATGGATTTGGTATCGGATCAGTCCCCATGTTTCCTTTGAAAAGGAAGCGGCGGTAAAACGCAAAATACGCTGACGAAACCGGCCGTCTCTTTTTTCTACGGCCATGTCGCCCCCGCCGCCCTTGCCGCGGCTTTCGCGACCACCTCCCAAAAGGCTCGGGACACCCTTTCTTAACTATGACGTAGGCGTAAAACAATCTTGAAGAAACGATGTGTTGTGTTTTGTTTAAGAAAAAACAACCTTTTAGGTCAGTCCCCCCATTTCCGCTCATCCTCTCCTTTCGTCAAAGCGTCTTTCGCTGCTTCTCCCTATCCTTCCGAATCTCTCTCACCACATGCCTCAACTCCGGCAAAATGAGCTTCGTCATCGCGAGGCGCACAGCGCCGGTGGAGCCGGGAGTGCAAAAGACGGCGGTGTCCATCGCCACTCCGGCGACGGCGCGCGACAGCATGGCGGCCGGGCCGATGTCTTCGGTGTAGCTTAGGAAGCGGAACAGCTCGCCAAAGCCGACGAGTTCTTTCTCAAGCAGCGCTTTCACCGTTTCGATCGTCACGTCGCGCTTGGCGATGCCGGTGCCGCCGTTCGTGAGCACCGCATCGACATCGGCGTGGCAGCAGCCGTCAAGCACTGCTTCGCGAATGGCGTCCGCTTCGTCTTTGACGATCTCATAGCCGACGACCTCATGCCCGGCTTCCGTGAGCAGCTCGATCATCAACCGGCCGCTTCGGTCGGTTTCCTCCGTTCTCGTGTCGCTGACGGTGATGACTTTGCAGCGGACGGTTTTGGGAGCTTCTTGTTTATGGGCAGCTGTGCTCATTCCCTCATCTCCTTTTGTCATTGTGTTGTTAGCTATAGTATAGCAAAAATTACCCAACTCTTGCCGGCTGCTTCTCGCTGGCGAAACGAAAGGAAAAGACCCCATCGTGAAATCAATGTCTTCCGCCTACACTCCACAAGACAACCAATCGGCTGTCCCGAAGGCGCGCCTGGCCGTTTTCGGACGGCCGTCTTTTTTGTACACTTTCGGACAAAACTATTTGTTATATAATAGACAGAATTAT
>NZ_JAFWFM010000225.1:0-5071 GCF_017515625.1 Geobacillus sp. | reverse complement strand
TCAAAAAATGGAGGAATCGATCAAAACAGAATTTGATGAAGTCTTTATGATGTATCTGCCGCGTATTTGCGAGCACTGCATTAATCCGGCGTGCGTGTCCTCCTGTCCGTCCGGCGCCATGTACAAACGCGACGAGGACGGCATCGTCCTCGTCGACCAAAACGCCTGCCGCGCTTGGCGGTATTGCGTCACAAGCTGTCCGTACAAAAAAGTGTATTTCAACTGGCAAACGAACAAAGCGGAAAAATGCACGCTCTGCTTCCCGCGCATCGAAGCCGGCATGCCGACGATTTGTTCGGAAACGTGCGTCGGCCGCATCCGTTACATCGGTGTGATGCTGTATGACGCTGACAAAGTGAAAGAAGCGGCGAGCGTCACAGATGAGAAACAGCTGTACCACGCCCAGCTTGATATTTTCCTTGATCCAAACGATCCAGCCGTCGCCGCCGCCGCGAAAGAAGCGGGCATCCCAGACGAATGGATCGCCGCCGCACAGCGCTCGCCGATTTACAAAATGATCGTCGACTGGAAAATCGCTTTGCCGCTGCATCCGGAATACCGGACGCTGCCAATGGTATGGTACATTCCGCCGCTGAGCCCGATCATGAATACGATCGAAGGAAAAGGAAGCCAAGCGAGCGCCGATGACATCTTCCCGGCCATTGATGAAATGCGCATTCCGATCGAATATTTGGCGAATTTGCTGACGGCGGGCGATACGGCGCACATCCGCACGACATTGAAAAAAATGGCGGCCATGCGCTCATACATGCGGGCGAAACAAACGAACAAACAGCCGGACACCCGTCTCATTGAATCGCTCGGCTTAAGCCGTGAAGACATTGAAGAGATGTACCGTTTGCTCGCGATTGCCAAATACGAAGACCGCTTCGTCATTCCAGCATCGCACCGCGAAGAAGTCGCTGACCTCTACGCCGAACAAGGCAGCTGCGGGCTGGCGTTCGCCGGCGGCCCGGGCGCTTGCGGCACGCTGTAAAAGGAGAAAGAAGGCGAGCCCCGCCCCCTTCAATAATGAAATGGAGGATTTACGATGAACAGCGAACAACAACAAACGGTCTTTCTATGTGTATCGTATTTGTTGTCTTACCCGGACGAACAGTGGGCCGAATCGCTTCCTGACTGCCTAGACGCCATCCGCTCGCTTGACGATGAAACCGTCCGCGCGCCGCTTTTGGCAGTGGCCGAACAGCTCGCGGTCACCCCGGCTCGAGAGCGGATGGAGCAATATGTCGAAACATTTGATTTCGGCAAAAAAACGAATTTGTACTTGACGTATATGACAAACGGCGAGCAGCGGGAGCGCGGAATCGAACTCGTTGCCTTAAAAGCGCGCTACGAGGCGGCCGGATTCGCCGTCTCCGATCACGAGCTGCCCGACTACTTGCCGCTCATGCTTGAATGGATGGCCTATGCAGATCAAGAGCATACGACCGCCTTGCTCGCCGATTATGCCGGCCATATCCGCGAAATCGGCGACCGGCTGGCAGCGGCAGGCAGCCCGTATGCACAGTTGTTTGACGCGCTCAATCACACATTCACTCAACTCGGCGTGACGCCGCTCCCGAAAGGAGGTGCAACGGCATGGCCAGCCAATTTCTCTGGGTGATTGTTCCGTATTTAGCGCTTGTCCTATTTGTCGCCGGCCATATTTGGCGCTACCAGCGCGACCAGTTTGGCTGGACATCCAAATCAAGCGAACTGCTTGAAAAACGGCAGTTGCGCCTTGGAAGCCTTCTCTTTCACTGGGGCATTTTGTTCGTGTTTGTCGGCCACGTGATGGGCATTCTCATTCCCAAGCCGTTTTACGAGGCGCTTGGCGTGACAGAAGAGATGTACCACGCCCTCGCCTTGGCAGGCGGCATTCCGGCCGGCTTGGCGGCCTTCGTTGGTTTGTTGATCCTTTTTCGCCGCCGCTTGACGGTCAAGCGCGTACGGACGACAAGCAGCACCGGCGACTGGGTCGCGCTCGGATTTTTGCTTGTCGTGATCGCCAGCGGGTTGTCGTCGACGTTTCTGAACATCGATTCGCACGGGTTTGATTACCGGACGACAATCGGCCCGTGGTTTCGCGGCCTTCTTACGTTCCGTCCGAACCCAGCTTATATGGAAGCGGTGCCGCTTTGGTTTCAGATTCATATTCTCGCTGCATTCGGTTTGTTCGCCGTCTGGCCGTTCACCCGTCTCGTTCACGTATTCAGCTTCCCGCTCCGCTACTTGCAGCGCAGCTACGTCGTCTATCGAAAGCGAATGCCAAAACAAGCAGAGCCGGTCAACCGCGCCAAGTAAGCGAGCGGCGGGCGTCACATCAGGAACCCTAAACTGAACAGGCGGAGGGGGCAACCGATTGCCTAACAGCCGGCCTGTCAACTTTAACGGCGGCGGGAACGAAACAACGTGCGCTTCCGCATACCCTAACGATCATGCATAACAACCGGCCAACAAATGAACCAATAATAAAAAACAGGATGCCCGTCGTTTGGGGCATCCTGTTTTCCATTTGTTACTTAGTTAATGCGCGCAAACAGCTCCTCTTTCTCCGCATCGGACAACAACCGCTCGGCCATCGGGAAGAGCACGTTCTCCTCTTTCATGAAGTGCTCATCCAAAATATGATACGCCTCAATCACCGCGCCGGCAAGCGTCAACGCCTGCCTGCTGTCGATGTTCTCCGGCAGCTGGGCGGTCTTTTCTAAAAACATGGAAAGTCGCGTTTTCGCCTGTTCGTGTTCGTATTCCATAACGGCGATAGGGCCGGTCGTCCGCCCGATGTACCGAGCCATCATTGGGAACAATACGCCTTCTTCCCGCTCCGAATGCGGATCTAGGGCGGCGACGAACGATTCAACTTTTTCTCTCAAATCAGCGAGCGGCTCACGCCAGTTGCGGTCATTTTCCCCGCGACCGATCGCCTCCGCTGCGGCAAGCAGCTGCTCCATTTGGGCGCGCAGCGGGCCGTGTTCTTGTTTTAATTGCGCCAGACCAGCGCATAATTTCACCCCTTCAGGGCCGCCCATATGGCAAAATGAATGCATCATCAATTCCTCCTTTTTATGACCCGTCCGTTGTTTCCATTATACTGTGTGCAGCATCTCCATCGTTGTGAGTCATATCACACCGCCGACAGACAAGCGCAAAAAAAACAGCGCGCTCGCCCCCATGAGCGACGCGCCGTAGCAAATCCCCGCCGAACCGTGCTCGCCATCTGCTGGAATGAGCTTCGTTTCATGCTCGCCCCGCCATTTCATATGAAAAATACATACCCAGTTTTATTATAAGCGGAAAATGTTCGAAAAACTGTGACAAAAAATAAACAGTTTAGCATTTTTGATGAAACACATAATATAAAACATTTAACAAAAAGATGGTCTCTTATATAGCAGGTTGGACAATTGATATAAAACAACCCTCAACAGGGCTTATTGTTGAAAATAACGGGCAAGCGTCACAATCATCGCTCCCATCCGCTCATGTTCCGGGGCGATGACGCGATCGACTCCCTCTTCTTCCAATGCTTCTTTTGTCACTTTGCCAACGGCGCAGGCCACGACATCGGTGCGAAACGCGTCAAAGAGCGGTGCGATCTCTTTTTTCTCGCGGGCGAACGAAAAGAAAAAGCGGACTTGCATCGCCGATGTAAAACAGACGGCATCGACTTCGCGCCCGACGATTTCTTTATACAATGTCGCCAGTGTCTCCTCATCCGGAGCGATATGCCGGTATGGCAACAATTCCGTATACAAAGCGCCTTGTTCAAGAAAAAACTGCTTCAAGGCTGGCGCGGTATCGCCGTACAGCTGTACAACAACGTTTTTTTCCGCAAAGTCGTGCCCATAAAGAGCAGCAATCAACCCTTTCGTCGTCCCGTCCTCGCTTGCGGCCACCGGGGTGACGCCGATTTGTTTCAACGCCGTCACCGTTTTATAGCCGCGGGCAGCCACGTTCGCTTCCTTGATCGTTCGATGCCATTGAGCAGCCATTCCCTCCCGGTCGGCCGCTTCCAACAGCGCCTCAAAGCCGATTCCCGTCGTAAATACGATCCAGTCCGGCCGCATGGCGATGACGGTTCGCATTTCCTCTCCCAGTTCGCTTCCCTTTGAAAAGACGGTCCCTTGCGCCGGACGAATGATGGCCGTTCCTCCTTGCTTTTCAATAAGCGTTGTCATTTCGTCCAGTTTGCGTGACGCGCATAAGGCAATCCGTTTGCCATGCATGTCCCTTCCCCCTTATGGTCAGTCGTTCGTCCTTTCCATTCTAAAAGATGGTCTTTGCCTATGCAACAAAAACCATTCCGCTCCCTGGCACATCGCAACGCGAATGCCGCCTTCCTTGGGTATAGAGCCCAGCGCAACAGAACAGACCGCAGGCAGAAACAGCCGACCACCATCAAAAAAACACGCGTCCAAAGACGCGTGCCCTCCGTTCAACGAGTATGTACCATGGCCTCTTCTCCCCGACGGTCAAAGGAACCGATGATGCGCTTCGGCTCGACGGAAATGAGCCGGTCCAACGGAATGTTCATTAGACGCATTTGCCGGTTGTAAACAAACAGTTTGCGCGTGTCCTGATACAGCTTGACCGGCAGCACGACCGCTTCCCCTTGATAGGTTTTTACACGCACCGGCTGCTTCTCGGCAATCCACGCCGACAGCTGTTCATACCATTCCATTCTGATTGTTCCCCCTTCTCATCCGATCCTACTTATGATTGTGAACTACCCCCACTTAATTTTCTAGCGAAAATTTGAAGTGGGGCCTTCCAAAGAAGTTTGACTGCTTCAAGCAATCCTTATTCTTTGAGGCGTGTCCACTTCGCCGCTAGAGCATAAGACACTCAGGTCTACAGCTTTACTTTTCTTTAAGATGTTTAATGCGCCATTGACATCAGCATTAATTAGTTTGCCAGACTTTGTTCGATATAAGCCGCGCTTAATACGTTTGCCGCTGAACTTATATTCTTTTGGATTGTCGGCATTATATTCAGGAATCTCATCGCCGTCAAAAAAGCTGGCTTGAGACGTATAGGATTCTTCCTGTTTCAGGAATTCAATGCC
>NZ_JAFWFM010000224.1:0-1876 GCF_017515625.1 Geobacillus sp. | reverse complement strand
GCCGTGGCCGCGAAGCGCACCCTAGGTCTGTAAGATATCCACAAAACTGAAAAAGGATGTAAGGGATTTTGTCGAAAAATATTTTTTGGACACCCCTGAGGGGCCGAAAAGCCTTGATAAATCAACATTTCTAGAGGGAGAGTTGTCGCTTGATGAATCGAAGGAAGTGATCGATCAATGGAAGCAGCAAACCGAAGCGCGGAAAGCGGAAGTACAGCGGCTTGTACGCGAGCAAATCAAGCAGGTGATCGATAAACTCGACTTGGCGACGAAAGAAGACGTGCGGCAGCTCGAGGAGCGAATCCGCCGTCTTGAAGAAAAGGAACAAAGCGGGCAGTAAACCGATGCGGCCTGTCCGCTCGCTTTTTACCGCCTTAGGAGAGATGTCTCGATGATCGGAAAACGGGTGCGCCATATCGGAAGGTACCACGAAATCGCCGCCTCCTTGCTTCGGCACGGATTCGGGATGATCGTCGATGAGCTCGGCTTTTCGTCGTTTCTTTCGTTGCCGCCGCGATGGAGAGCGGAGCAAGGGAAAAAGGAAGGAAAAACGGTTGGGGAGCGGCTCCGCCTTGTGCTCGAGGAGCTCGGCCCGACGTTCGTGAAGCTCGGGCAAATTGCCAGCACACGGCCGGATTTGATTCCCGCTCCGATCATCAGTGAGCTCGAAAAGCTGCAAGACCAAGTTCCGCCGTTTCCGTTTGCCGATGTCCGCCGGATTGTCGAAGCGGAGTTTGGAAGTTCGCTGGAAACACTCTTTCGTTCATTTGAGGAAATGCCGCTCGCTGCCGCTTCGCTTGGACAAGTGCACCGGGCGGTTCTTCCTTCCGGACAGGCCGTGGCGGTGAAAGTGCAGCGCCCGCACATCGTTGCGCGGGTGGAGACGGATCTGGAAATTTTGCAAGATTTGGCCGTGCTGGCGGAACGCCGTCTCGATTGGGCGGCAACTTACCAATTGTCTGAGATTGTCGATGAACTGGCGCGTTCATTACGGCAGGAGCTGGATTATACAGTCGAGGCGCGCCATGCGGAACGGTTTGCACGGCAGTTTGCCGGCGATTCGTCGGTGTATGTCCCGAAGGTGTTTTGGGATTATACGACGAAAACAGTGCTCACGATGGAATATGTCGAAGGGATCAAACTCGGGGAGATCGAGCGGTTGAAAGCGAACGGCCACTCCTTAAAAACGATCGCCGAGCGTTTGGCTGAAGCAACCTTTCAACAAATGTTTGAGCATGGATTTTTTCATGGCGACCCTCATCCTGGCAATGTATTTGTTCTTGACGATGGAACGCTTTCCTTCATTGACTTTGGCTTGATGGGCCGCCTTCGACCTCATGTCAAACATCATCTTTCTTCACTCATCATCGCCTTAATGCGGCAAAACACGGATGGGGTGTTGGGTGCGATTTACGGTTTAGGAATTGTTCCTGACGGAGTCGATGAAGGAAAATTGCGCGATGATATTGACGAGTTGCGGGAGAAATACTACCGCGTCCCGCTCGGTGAGATCAGTCTTGGGGAAGCCGTCGAGGATTTGCTTTCGGTGGCATTTCGCCATGGCATTCGCATCCCAAGCGATTTGACGCTGTTAGGGAAAGCGCTGTTGACGGTCGAAGGGGTGGTGGAAATGCTTGATCCGCAGTTTCGCATCATGGATGTGGCCGAACCGTTTGGGCGGAAGCTGTTGAAAGACCGTCTTCGGCCTGACCGGGTGGCGGAAACGGCGTGGAAACGGATTTTCGACTACGGTGAATGGCTGCTTCGCTTGCCGGACAGCGTAAAGGAATGGACGAAAATGATGCGGCATGGCAAGCTTCGATTGGAAATCACGGCGCCTGATTTGGAAACGCTGCTAAAGAAGCTCGATCAGATT
>NZ_JAFWFM010000223.1:0-2820 GCF_017515625.1 Geobacillus sp. | reverse complement strand
TTTGCTTCGGCCCATGCGGACCTCCGCTTTTCGTATTGTCCAGCTTCGGTCCGCCGCCGCTCGGGGTCAAATAACCTTCGCCTTCCGGGTACAAGCACCCTTGCAGGCGAAGAACATTTGCCCGTCGCGTCGACCCGCGGACCTCCGCTTTTCGTCGCGCTTCGTTTCGTTCAGTTTTCAAGGAACGAGACCTCTTCTTGAGCTTACTTCGTTGCAATCTTGCGCCGAGGAATCCAACTCCTCTGGACTCCCTCAAACGCAAATGTGTTTTCCGCTTCCTAAAGCGACCCTTACGTCATAGCATTTTTATTGTTTGTTGTCAACAGCCTTTTATTCATACCGCTCCGCAACATTTTCCCGGAGCGACAGCGATTTAAAATATATCATCGTTCGACAAGGAAGTCAAGAGCTTTTTTCGGCCGGGTTGCCTCCTTCCTTCAATGATCTTGGCAACTGACATTTGTATAAACACAATGAAATTCCTAATAGCATCCATCCTCTCACCGGCTCCCTTCCATTTTTGGGGATCAGCAGAAGGGGACCGTCAAAATTCTTTTTTTACAACGTGTAATACCGTTCGAGCATTGTATTTCCTTTTGTCGGCATTTCCACGACGGTTAGCACTTTCCTTTCGACAAGATACTCAAGCATGATAACAAGATCAACCGAGTAAGGCGCAAACTGCGGATGACCGGTCATTTCCTCAATGCTCCAAGCACCATTTTTTTCTTTCAGCGCTTCGCATAAATGAGAGGAACCTGATTCTACGTAAGAATGAATCAAAAATTCACTGGCCAGCAACAAAAGTTCCAGCCGTTTCGGAAGCGGTTCTTCACTTCCAACGAGTTCTTCATACAGTCTATAAATCCTTCCATCCATTCGCTTGACTTGATTCCATACGGTCACTTCCGGGTAAAGTCCGTGCTCGATTACGGTCAATCGCGCCAAATGATGGAGGGCTTGCACCATATGGTTGTATGAGTCGAGCCAATGCTTGGCGGCAAACAGCGCCTTGCCATCTGTATAATGGCGGATCAGTTTGGCAAACTCGAGTCCCATTTTCAATCGCCGTTCTTTAGGCGGGAATTGCTCAAGGCGCTGGCGCAACTGCTGAACATAGCCGTTTCGGTCAAACACGACTGTTCCGTTGAACACCCAGTCGACCGCCTTTCGATGTGACCCGAGAACAAGCCATTCATTTAACTGCCGTTCACTGACTGCATAAAGCACCGCCTTTTTCTCGTTTAGTGAATACTGTCTGAGAAGCATAGGCTCGCTTTGCGGGTCGACAATGACGAGCAGCACGACATCAAACGTATCCGTTGTTGCTGCATGGAAAGCCGTTTTTTCAATCATTAAAATTCCGTGCGTGTTGCAGCGGTTTGCCCATTCGTGACAGATGGGATGCAGCAATTCTTTCATACCTCGCGTCCGTTGCAGAAAGCCGGCCTCGATATCCGGGCGGACAAATCCCTCAGATATCCCCACATATCGATTGACAGACAACCATACGTTCCTATTTTGAGACGGCTGTTTTTTCTGCAACGTTTTTTCCTCCCTTCCACCGTCATCAATCATCACATTGCGTTTGTGCAGATGTTCAAACAATGCTGTCAACGCCTGTTTCATTTCAGAAAGACCAGAATGCTTGCATCCATGAAACTGTCGTTTGTTGCCGTCATTCGTTATTCGACAAAAAACGAGGAATTCCTTTCTTTAAAACGTCGATTTTGTTGATTTCTTCTTCGCGATGGGACCCCGTTTTATGGTATAGTGGTCTATGTAGGAGGGACTGTGATGAGCATCAAATATTCGAGCAAAATCAACAAAATTCGCACTTTCGCCTTAAGCTTGATTTTTATCGGTGTCATTGTCATGTATCTGGGGCTGTTTTTTCGTACGTCCCCGGTCATCATGACGTTGTTTATGTTGTTTGGGATGTTGTTTCTTGTCGCCAGTGGCATTGTATATTTTTGGATCGGAACACTCTCGACGAGAGCCGTCCAAGTCGTTTGCCCGTCGTGCGGCAAAGTGACAAAAATGCTCGGACGCGTCGATTTATGCATGTTTTGCCGTGAACCGTTGACGTTAGACCGCGACCTGGAAGGAAAAGAGTTTGACGAAAAGTACAACAAAAAAAGAAAAAACTGATAGCCGCCTTGTGCTATCAGCTTTTTAATTCGAATGCGCCGGTGCCCCGCTTTTTTGACAGTCAGGGCAGACTCCGTACACTTACATGCGATGATGGTCGACCTTAAAGCCGGTGACGTGAGCGGCAAGCTACTCGACTTCATCAAGCGCTGGATAGTGGAAATCGACAATTTTGCCGCACTCTTCACAGATGACGTGATAATGATTGGAAGTGACGAAGTCAAACCGGCTTGATGAATCGCCATATGTCAGCTCTTTGACAAGCCCGATTTCTTTAAAGACGCGCAAATTATTGTAGACGGTCGCTACGCTCATATTCGGAAATTTCCCTTCCAGCGCTTTGTATATTTCATCCGCTGTCGGATGGGACATCGAGGTGATCAAATACTCTAATATCGCATGACGCTGCGGCGTGATGCGTATGCCCGTCTTTTTCAACATGTCAAGCGCTTCCTTCAGCTGCTCGTTGGTAGACACCGTCATGCACCTCACTCTCCGTATAAGATAAAAAAAATTATCATTTTATAATATTTGTAATTAGTCTACAAGGAGTATATGCCTTTTGTCAATATAGACTCCCATGACAAAAAAATTTCGTCACCATCGGAAGGATGAAAAGACCTCTATGTTGAATTTTACAACTTTACACATTTTGAAGTTCGGGTATTT
>NZ_JAFWFM010000222.1:0-9935 GCF_017515625.1 Geobacillus sp. | reverse complement strand
TCAGCGTTCGATACATGGTTTCACCTCCTATGTTTATTGTATTCTATTGCCATCCAAAGAAGAAAGAGAAAAACAGAAAAACCGAACGCCATTCATCCCCCACCTGTAGAGGTGGGGGACTTCTGGCTGATTTATGTTAAAACGCCGCGAGTTCACGCATCGCTTTTTCGACTTTTTCCGGGTTGACCATAAAGAACTTCTCCATCGTCGGCGCATACGGCATGGCCGGAACGTCTGGACCGGCAAGGCGCATAATCGGCGCGTCGAGATCAAACAAACAATGCTCCGCGATAATGGCGGCGACTTCGCTCATGACGCTGCCTTCTTTATTGTCTTCCGTAATAAGCAGCACTTTCCCCGTTTTGCTCGCCGCTTCGATGATCGCTTCTTTGTCAAGCGGGTAGACGGTGCGCAAATCGAGCAGATGGACGGAAATGCCGTCTTGTGCGACGCGTTCGGCCGCCTGCAAGGCAAAATGGACGCACAGCCCGTACGTGATGACCGTGATGTCCTCTCCTTCACGCTTGACATCAGCTTTGCCGATCGGCAATACGTAGTCGTCTTCCGGCACCTCTCCTTTAATGAGGCGGTAGGCGCGTTTATGCTCGAAAAAGAGCACCGGATCTTCATCGCGAATCGCCGCTTTCAATAATCCTTTTACATCATACGGCGTCGACGGCATGACGATTTTCAGCCCCGGCTGGTTGGCGAAAATCGCTTCCACCGATTGAGAATGGTACAGAGCACCGTGAACACCGCCGCCGTATGGAGCGCGGATGACGATCGGGCAGTTCCAGTCGTTGTTCGAGCGGTAGCGAATGCGCGCCGCCTCCGAAATGATTTGGTTGACCGCCGGCATGATGAAGTCGGCAAACTGAATTTCCGCGATCGGGCGCAGACCGTACATCGCCGCGCCGATGCCGACGCCGACGATCGCCGATTCGGCAAGCGGCGTATCAATCACGCGCTCTTCGCCAAACTGCTCGTACAATCCTTGTGTCGCTTTGAACACTCCGCCTTTTCGGCCGACGTCTTCTCCTAACACAAACACGCGCGGGTCGCGCTCCATCTCTTCGCGAATTGCCATCGTGACCGCATCAATATAGGAAATAACAGGCATCGTCAAATCCCCTCCCTTACTCCTCGGCATACACGTAGCGAAGCGCGTGCTCCGGCTCGGCATACGGCGCCTTCTCAGCGTAGTCAGTCGCTTCGTTCACTTCCTTCATGACGCGCGCTTGAATTTCTTCATCCCGTTCATCGGTCAAAACGCCCGTTTCTTTCAAATAGTTGGCAAATGTGATGATCGGGTCTTTGGCGCGCGCCTCGGCGAGCTCTTCTTCCGTCCGGTAGACGCGATGGTCGTCATCCGACGAGTGCGACGTCAGCCGATACGTCACCGCTTCAATCAACGTTGGCCCTTCGCCGCGGCGGGCGCGGTCGGCCGCTTCCTTGACGACGCGGTATACTTCAAGCGGATCGGTGCCGTCGACCGTATAGCCCGGCATGCCGTAACCGACAGCGCGGTCGGACACTTTTTCGCACGCGAGTTGTTTCGAAATCGGCACGGAAATGGCGTACTGGTTGTTTTCGCACATGAAGATGACCGGAAGCCTGTGAACACCGGCGAAGTTTGCCCCTTCATGGAAGTCGCCTTGGTTCGACGACCCTTCGCCAAAGGTGACAAAAGCGACAAAATCTTTCTTTTCCATTTTCGCCGCTAACGCAAAGCCGACCGCATGCGGCACTTGCGTCGTCACGGGCGAGGAGCCGGTGACGATCCGGTTTTTCTTTTGCCCGAAATGGCCAGGCATTTGCCGGCCTCCGGAGTTCGGGTCTTCCGCCTTGGCGAACGCCGCCAGCATCAATTCTCTCGCCGTCATTCCAAATGTCAGCACAACCCCCATATCGCGGTAGTACGGCAGTACATAGTCCTTCGTCCGATCGAGGGCGAACGCCGCGCCGACTTGCGCCGCTTCCTGCCCTTGGCACGAGATGACGAACGGAATTTTTCCGGCGCGGTTTAACAGCCACATCCGCTCATCGAGCTTGCGGGCGAGAAGCATTGTTTCATACATTTCCAACACCGTGTCATCGCTTAATCCGAGCGCTTGATGACGGTTTTGCGCCATCACAACAACCTCCCTTAGATTCACATAGTCAACCAATGATCACGCGCCAAGCTCATGCCGCCACGAACTAAAAATGAATCGCTTTGCCATCGACCGCCAGCGCCGCTTCCGCCATGGCCTCTGACAGCGTCGGATGCGGGTGGATCGCATGGGCCACTTCCCACGGAGCTGCATCAAGCACGCGGGCGAGCCCGGCTTCGGAAATCAAATCGGTCACGTGCGGCCCGACCATATGGACGCCAAGCAGATCGTCCGTGTTCCGGTCGGCGATGAGTTTCACAAACCCTTCCGCCTCACCGAACACAAGCGCCTTGCCAATGGCTTTAAACAGAAATTTGCCGATTTTGACATCATAGCCTTTCGCTTTCGCCTCTTGTTCGGTTAAGCCGACCGCCGCCGCTTCTGGACGGGTGTAAATGCAGCGGGGCACCATCGAATAGTCAATCGGCGCTGGATTGCGCCCGGCCAAATGCTCAATGGCGACAATCCCTTCATGGGCAGCGACATGGGCCAGCTGCAGGCCGCCGATGACATCACCGATTGCGTAAATGTGCGATTCTTTCGTTTGGCCGAACTCGTTTGTTTGAATATATCCCTTCTCCACAACAATTTCGGTGTTTTCAAGACCAATTCCTTCAATGTTCGCCTGACGCCCGATGGAAACGAGCATCTTGTCGGCCGCAAACGTTTTCCGCTCGCCTTGATGCTCCGCTTGGATCGTGACGCCGTTTCCTTTCTCGAGCGTTTCCGCGAGCACCCGCGCTCCTGTGACGATGTTGACGCCGCGGCGGAGGAGCAGTTTTTCCATTTCTTTTGAGACATCTTCATCTTCTGTCGGCAAAATGCGATCGGCATACTCAAGCACGGTGACCTCCACACCGAAATCGTTGAGCATCGACGCCCATTCCATGCCGATGACGCCGCCCCCGACGATCAAGATAGACGACGGAAGCACCTCCATTTGCAGCGCCTCATCCGATGTCATCACGAATTCGCCGTCCGGCTCAAGCCCCGGTAGCGTACGCGGCCGCGAACCAGTGGCAATGACGACGAATTTCGGGACAAGCATTTCGTTTTCGCTGCCGTCGTTCATCTCAACCGACACCGTCCCCGGCAGCGGGGAAAAGATCGACGGGCCGAGCAGGCGGCCGATGCCGGCGTACACATCGATCTTCCCTTTTTTCATCAAATGCTGCACACCTTTATGGAGCTGGTCGACAATCGTTGCTTTGCGCGCCTGCACTTTCGCGAAATCAAGGCGCACATCACCGACGATGACGCCAAACGCCTCGCTATTTTTCGTTTGCGCGTACACTTCCGCACTGCGGAGCAGCGCTTTGGACGGAATGCAGCCGGCGTGCAGGCACGTGCCGCCGAGCTTCCCTTTTTCGACAACCGCCGTTTTCAAGCCGAGCTGCGAGGCGCGAATAGCGGCCACATAGCCACCCGTGCCGCCGCCGAGAATGACGACATCGTATTCTTTTGCCATCTTGTCTTCCCCTTTCTCATCCGTTGCCGCATCAACGCCGGACTGAAACCGGCGAAGCCGCTTCACCCTGAATACGTTTTTTCCTCTTCTTCGCCGCGCAGGACGCGAAGCGCCCCTTCGGCAAGCGCCTGCAGTTCGTTTTCGCCCGGATGGACGATGACATCGGCGATCCATTGCACGCGGCGAGTGATTCGTTCGACAAACGATTTGCCATACGCCAACCCGCCGGTCAAAATGATGGCGTCCACTTTGCCCGCCAATACGGCGCTTGCCGCGCCGATTTCTTTCGCCACTTGGTACGCCATCGCCTCATAGACGAGCTTGGCCTTTTCATCGCCAGCTTCGATCATGTTCTCGACTTTCACCGCATCGTTCGTGCCCAAATACCCGACAAGTCCGCCTTGACCGACGAGCATGCGCATCACTTCCTCGCGATAGTAGTCGCCCGAGAAGCATAGCGCCACCAAATCGCCGGCCGGCACCGTCCCGGCACGCTCCGGGCTGAACGGGCCTTCGCCGTCAAGCCCGTTGTTCACGTCCACCACCCGCCCTTGCTTATGGGCGCCGACCGTGATGCCGCCGCCCATATGAGCGACGATCAAGTTCAGTTCGTCATACCGCTTGCCAAGCTGCTTGGCGACGCGGCGCGCGACCGCTTTTTGGTTTAGGGCGTGGAAAATGCTGCGCCGCTCAATGAGCGGAAAGCCGCTGATCCGGGCGATTGGCTCAAGCTCATCGACGACGACCGGGTCGACGATAAACGCCGGGATGTTTAAGGCCGAGGCGAGCTCATGCGCCAAAATGCCGCCGAGATTAGAGGCGTGCTGTCCCGAATAACCGCGGCGTAAATCTTCAAGCATCGCCTCATTGACACGGTACGTCCCGCCTTCGATCGGGCGGAGGAGTCCACCGCGGCCGCAGACGGCGTTCAACTTCGATAAATTGATCCCTTCTTCATCGAGAGCTTGCAAAATCGTTTGTTTGCGGAACTCATACTGATCCGCAATCGTTTTATATTGCCGAAGCACCTCCGCCTCGTGGCGGATCGTTTTTTCGAGCAATGGCCGTTCGTTTTCAAAGACGCCGATTTTCGTTGACGTCGAACCTGGATTGATCGTTAAAATGCGGAACTTCTGCTCTTGCATCGTTGTCGTCCCTCCGTCATCCGCCGGCGGGGCGGAGGCCGCCCCGCGCCGCTGTTAGCGGGCGCGACGGCGGCTTAAAATATGGTGACCATTTTGCAAAAATTGACTGCGCGCTTTGCGCATCGTTTCAATCCGTTCTTCCGCCATCCGGTCGGCGGCCACATACGTTGGAATGTTGTCGCGCTTGGCGATGGCAAACACTTTTTCGATGTTGTCATAAATTTGCTCGATTTTTTTCATCGCCCGTTCCCGATTGTAGCCGTACAGTTCGTCCGCGACGTTGATGACGCCGCCGGCGTTGATCACATAATCCGGGGCATAGACGATGCCCATTTCATGGATGATGTCGCCATGGCGCGGCTCTTTCAGCTGGTTGTTCGCCGATCCGGCGATCACTTTCGCTTTCAGTTGCGGAATCGTTTGATCGTTGATGATGCCGCCGAGCGCGCATGGAGCAAAAATGTCGCACTCCACGCCGTAAATGTCGTTCGGGTCGACCGCTTTCGCTCCGAATTCCTCGACCGCGCGCGCCACCGCTTCCTTGTTGATGTCAGTCACGATGAGTTTCGCTCCTTCTTCGTGCAAATGGCGGCACAAATGATACGCGACATTGCCGACTCCTTGGACGGCGACGACTTTTCCTTCGAGCGAATCGCTGCCGAACGCCTCTTTTGCCGCCGCCTTCATGCCGCGGTATACGCCGTAGGCGGTCGCCGGCGATGGGTTGCCGGATGAGCCGAATTCGGGCGAAATGCCGGTGACATAGTCGGTTTCTTGATAGATGATATCCATATCGGCGACGGTCGTGCCGACGTCTTCCGCCGTGATGTAGCGGCCGTTCAGCCCTTGAATGAAGCGGCCGAACGCCCGGAACATCGCTTCGTTTTTATCTTTGCGCGGGTCGCCGATGATGACCGTTTTGCCCCCGCCCAAGTTGAGGCCGGCGGCCGCGTTTTTGTACGTCATGCCGCGGGCGAGGCGCAAGGCGTCTTCAAGCGCTTCTTCTTCCGAATTGTACATCCACATGCGCGTCCCGCCGAGCGCCGGGCCGAGCATTGTGTCATGAATGGCAATGATCGCTTTCAAACCCGATTCTTTATCTTGGCAAAACAGCACTTGCTCATAATCGTAAGTTTCCATATATTTGAACAATTCCATCTCAGATGGCCTCCTTCTTTTCATTTCGCTGCCGAACAGATGGCGAGCGCCAACGAATACAGTTTGCTTTCCGCCGAGTCGGCGCGCGACGTCAAGACGATCGGCGCCTTCGCCCCGGCGATGACCGCGCCGACTTTGGCTTTTGCAAAGTAGACGAGCGACTTGTACAACATGTTGCCGGATTCAATGTCCGGCACGAGCAAAATATCAGCCTGTCCAGCCACTTCGCTTTCAATTCGTTTATGCTTCGCCGCCGTCATAGACACTGCATTGTCCAAGGCAAGCGGCCCGTCAAGCAGGCAATGTTCGATTTGTCCCCGCTTTTGCATCATCGCGAGCGCCGCTGCATCGACGGTTGCCGGCATGGCCGGATTGACCGTCTCCACCGCCGCCAGCGCCGCGACTTTCGGACGCTCGATGCCGATGGAACGCGCCACGCTGACGGCATTGTTCACAATTTGCACTTTTTGCTCGAGATCGGGGGCGATGTTCATGGCCGCGTCGGTCACGATGATCAGCCGTTCGAACGCCGGCACGTCAAACACCGCGACATGGGACAACACCTTTCCTGTGCGCAGCCCGTATTCTTTGTTCAAGACGGCTTTCAGCAAGGTTGCCGTCGGTACGTGCCCTTTCATTAAGGCATCTGCTTCATTCAAATGAACGGCGCGCACCGCCAGTTCGGCCGCTTGGGCGACCGAATTGGTGTGAACGATGTCGACATCGGCAAAACGCGCCCCCCCTTTTTCTTTGAGCAACCGTCCGATTCGCTCCCGGTCTCCGTACAGCACAAACCGGCCGAGGCGATGCTCGAGCGCCATCGCCACCGCTTCGATCACTTCCTCATCCTCGGCGGCGGCCACGGCCACCGTCCGACCTTGACATTGACTTGCTTCCTCGATTAATGTGTTCGACTTCATCGTCTGCACCAACCTTTTCTGCCAATCCGTCGAGGCAGTTTTATCATACCCGCTTTTTCGTTCCTTGACAAATGACGGATAACGGTTATGATAATCGGTGAAGTGATTTCTGCTGGGAAAGGGACGCGATCGCGATGGGGCGAATGATTGCGCTGTTCATTTTAGTCGTTCCGGGGCTGGCGGCGGCGCTCGGCATTAAATGGATGCGCGATGCGTTGTTTGGCATCATGCAGCCGCCGTTTGCCGCCTTATGGCTGCAATTTCTCGCCGGGCTTGTGCTGTTTGCAGCCGGGTTGGCGTTTATTGGCGGGTTTTTGCTGCACCGCGACCGAAAACGGAACAAAGTGCAGGCGCGTTTTCAACGAAAACGAAAAACGCCTTGATTCGGAATTGGAAACCATCCATTTCAAGGAAAGCCAAAAAACGCCTTAACGGTTTTCGTTAAGGCGTTTTCTCTTTCCATTCCTTCGCTTGACGCGGATAGTCGGTGAAAATCGCATCCACTTTATAGGCGAACATCGTCTTCGCCGTTTTCGGCTTGTTCACCGTAAAGGGCCGGACTGCGACGCCGCGGCGCCGCGCATCCGCGGCGAAGTCCGCCGTCACCGTTCGGTGGTACGGATGCACCCCGCCTGCGTTCATCGCCTGCACATACGTCCACGGGTCATAGAGCGGCTCCATATAAAGAAGCGCCGTTTCGATCTCCGGCGCCAACTGGCGGCAAAGACGCATGCTGTTATGGTTGAACGATGAGAAAATCGTCCGGTTCTCGAGCCCATAGCGGCGCACAACGGCGATCACCTTTTGCTCAAGCCTTTCATAAGCCACGAGGCTGTTTTTCAGCTCAATGTTGACTAAAAGCCGTGTCGGCGCCAG
This sequence comes from Geobacillus sp., assembly GCF_017515625.1. Classification (NCBI taxonomy): domain Bacteria; kingdom Bacillati; phylum Bacillota; class Bacilli; order Caryophanales; family Anoxybacillaceae; genus Geobacillus; species Geobacillus sp. The sequence goes on along the minus strand of NZ_JAFWFM010000222.1, from coordinate 2,215 downwards.
CCAGGCGAGCACTTCCTCGAGATGGGGAATCGGGCAATGGCCGTAACGGCCGTCCCATTTCGCTGCTGCGTTGAACTTGCGGAGTTCGCGGTATAGGATGTCTTTGACCCAGCCGCTGCCGTCCGTCGTCCGGTCGACCGTTTCGTCATGAATGACGACCGGTTCGCCGTCTTTCGTCAGCTGCACATCGAGCTCAATGCCATCCGCCCCCGCCTTCAGCGCTTCTTCAAACGCTGCCATCGTATTTTCCGGGTGGGTTCCCGCCGCTCCGCGGTGGGCAAAAATATATGTCATGCCGTTTCTTCCTTTCCCATATAATTCGCCATTTGGCCGACAAAGCTGGCCGAATGCGGCAGTGATCGGTTATACTAAAAGTAATGTATGAGGCACTGGAGGGGAAGATGATGCAGCCGCTGAAAATTTCCTTGGAGACGGCGCAAAAGCTGGCAAAAGCGCTCGGCGTGCCGATCGAGCAAGTGATGCACATGCCGCCGCATATTTTGATGAAAAAATTGCTCGAACTTGAGAAAAAGGAAACAGAGCATGACGAACCGTAGCGGCCTGCCCTCATCAACGGGTGGCTTGGCATTTCGAGTAGGCACCCGGCCGCAAAAAAGGCCGGCGCCAAAAAGCCGGTCAACCGCTTTTTCGGCCCGCCTCTTTTGCCTTCACCGCGTTCCGCCCTTTATGACGCTTTATGCTCAAGCCGCAGTTTGTCGGCCACCATCGCGATGAATTCGGAGTTGGTCGGTTTGGCTTTCGAGACGCTGACCGTATAGCCGAACAGCGATGAGATCGAGTCGAGATTGCCGCGGCTCCAGGCGACTTCGATCGCATGGCGGATCGCTCGTTCGACCCGGCTTGCCGTTGTGTTGTATTTTTTGGCGATGTCCGGGTACAGCACTTTCGTGATCGAGCCGAGCAGCTCGATGTCGTGATAGACCATGGCGATGGCCTCGCGCAAATACAAATAGCCTTTAATGTGGGCTGGAACGCCGATTTCATGGATGATGCTCGTAATGCTCGCATCCAAGTTTTTCGGCTTGTTGTCGCGCACTTGGGGCGCCGGGGCTGCTTTCCTCACAACCGACGTCGTTTTGCCGTAAACTTGCCGAATATGGTGGGCTAAGTTTTCCATGTCAAACGGCTTTAAAATGAAATAGGAAGCCCCGAGTTCAACCGCCTTTTTCGTCACGTCTTCCTGGCCGAACGCCGTCAGCATAATGACATTGGGCTGATGTTCGAAGCCGGCGCGGATTCTCTCCAAAACAGCCAGTCCGTCCAAATGCGGCATAATGATGTCCAACAGCAAAATATCCGGCCGCTTTTCCTCAAGCATCTGCAGGCAGTCCTGGCCGTTGTACGCCGTGCCGATCACTTCCATGTCCGGCTGGCTCGAAATATATTCATCAAGCAATGACACCAATTCGCGATTATCGTCGGCAATACACACTTTAATGCTCAACTTGATCGTCCTCCCCCACATTTTCTTCCTATGTAACTTTCCGTTAACGTACATTCGACAACAGCAGCAAAAAATCCTTTTCTTTTTCACAAATTAATGCAAAATAAAAATTATAGCAAAAAATGAGCTCTTTAGACAATATTCGTTTTTTTAACCATGTATTTGTCGAAAAATCTTTACATGTTCCATTTTAACGGATGTTTCACCAAATATCTATGCCCAATCGGCAAAATATTTGCCGTCTTTTTTGAAAAATTTTTGGGCTGCAAAAAAAGCGAGCTGACTCGCAGTCAGCTCGCCTTTTTTTGACGGCCATATAGATCGATTCCTGCTTCTTGCAGCATCCATTCAATATGGACGCCGTATCCCGATGTCGGATCGTTGACAAACACATGCGTCACCGCACCGACAAGTTTGCCATCTTGAATGATCGGGCTGCCGCTCATGCCTTGAACGATGCCGCCCGTTTTCTTGAGCAGGCGCGGATCGGTGACGCGGATGACGAATCCTTTTGTGGCTGGAAACTTTTGTGGAACGTTGCTGACAATTTCAACATCAAATTGCTCCACCTTGTCGTTTTCGACCACTGTCAATATTGTTGCCGGTCCTTCTTTCACCTGGCTGGCCAAAGCGATCGGAATCGGTTTCGTGAATGGGCTGTCCGGCAATGGCTTTGTCAGTTTACCAAAAATGCCAAACGGACTGTTATTCGTCACCGTGCCGATCATCTCTTCGCCATCGGAGAAGCGG
>NZ_JAFWFM010000221.1:0-24356 GCF_017515625.1 Geobacillus sp. | reverse complement strand
TCAGCGTTCGATACATGGTTTCACCTCCTATGTTTATTGTATTCTATTGCCATCCAAAGAAGAAAGAGAAAAACAGAAAAACCGAACGCCATTCATCCCCCACCTGTAGAGGTGGGGGACTTCTGGCTGATTTATGTTAAAGTAAACTCCTTTACTTTCCATACATAAATTCATTTTGTGTTGACTAAAACACGTTTATACCTTACAATCATAAAAAGAAGGTGTTGTTTTCCCCGCCACCGTTGGGCAGGGCTGAGCTGTCTTTTTATTTTGACGTGAATGTTTGTCCTGTCCCTTTCCCTATGCTATTTGATCTTGATTTGATTCTGCCGCAATCATACTGAAAAACACATAATTTGTCAATAAAATACATACTATTCTCAAAGATTCTCCGAAGGCTCTTTTCTCTCTGCAAATCTCTGACACATAAGCATAAAAACTGGTAATTGAGCGCTCTAGTTTCCTTTCAACGAATCTTTCCCTTTTGATCCACAACAAGTCTAAGAAAGAATCCCTGGATATGAATATAAAAAAGCAGCTTGCCCCTTAAACGGACAAGCTGCTTTTTTTGCCTGGTTAAACTGTGACCGACTCTTTGGTTTGTTTCAAATGAATGTCAAAGCGGTCGGCGTTCATCACTTTCACCCAAGCGTTGATAAAGTCGCGGACGAATTTTTCTCGGTTGTCATCTTGGGCGTAAAATTCGGCGTACGAACGAAGGATTGAGTTGGCTCCGAAAATAAGGTCAACCCGGGTGGCCGTCCACCGCACTTCGCCCGTTTTCCGGTCGCGGATTTCATAAATGCCGCTGTCTGTCGGCACCCATTCGTAGTTCATGTCGACTAAGTTGACAAAGAAGTCATTCGTCAGCACCCCGACGCGATCAGTGAAAACCCCGTGCGGGAGATCGCGATAGTTCGCGCCCAACACCCGCAAGCCGCCGATGAGCACGGTCATCTCAGGTGCGGTCAACCCTAGAAGCTGCGCTTTGTCGATGAGCAATTCTTCCGGACCGACGCTGTACTCTTTCTTTTGATAGTTGCGGAATCCGTCGGCAAACGGCTCCAGTACGGAAAAGCTCTGGACGTCAGTTTGTTCTTGCGTCGCATCACCCCGTCCTGGAATAAACGGCACTTTGACATCAAAGCCAGCGTCGCGCGCCGCCTTTTCAACCGCCGCGCTGCCGCCAAGGACGATCAAGTCGGCGATGCTCACCTTTTTCGGCAGCTCGCGCTGGATGTCTTCATACACCGAAAGCACTTTGGCGAGCCGCTCTGGTTCGTTCACTTCCCAATCTTTTTGCGGCGCAAGGCGTATGCGGGCGCCGTTGGCTCCGCCTCGTTTATCGGAGTTGCGGAACGTGCTGGCTGAGGCCCAAGCGGTTTTGACGAGTTCACTAACCGTCAGACCCGAGTTCAAAATCTTCGCTTTGATTTCTTCAATTTCGGCATCGGTCAATTCATAGTCGACCGTTGGAATCGGGTCCTGCCAGATGAAATCTTCTTCCGGCACTTCCGGACCTAAGTATCTCGTTTTCGGCCCCATATCGCGATGCGTCAGTTTGAACCAAGCGCGGGCGAACGCATCCGCGAACTCATCCGGATTTTCATGGAATCGGCGGGCGATTTTTTCGTACTCCGGGTCAAACCGAAGCGCCAAATCGGTCGTCATCATCATCGTCGGAACTTTTTTCGACGGATCTTCGGCATCCGGAGCCAAGTCTTTTTCATCCGGGTCGACCGCCATCCATTGCCATGCCCCGGCTGGGCTTTTCGTCAGCCACCAGTCATAGCCAAACAGCATGTCAAAGTACGACGTATCCCACTGGGTTGGCGTCGGCGTCCAAGCGCCTTCAATGCCGCTTGTGATCGTATCGCTCCCTTTCCCTTTTCCGTAAGAGCTGATCCATCCCAGCCCTTGCGCTTCAATCGGGGCGGCTTCCGGCTCGGGACCGACGTGCGTGGCAGGGCCGGCGCCGTGCGCTTTTCCGAACGTATGACCGCCGGCGATCAAGGCGACCGTTTCTTCGTCGTTCATCCCCATGCGGCGGAACGTCTCGCGAATGTCGCGCGCTGCCGCTTTCGGATCCGGCTTGCCGTCAGGGCCTTCCGGGTTGACATAGATCAGCCCCATCTGCACAGCCGCAAGCGGATTTTCCAGTTCGCGATCCCCGCGCTGTAGCGTTCCGAAGCGAGCCACTCTTTTTCCGCGCCCCAATAAATGTCTTCTTCCGGATGCCATACGTCTTCCCGGCCGCCGCCAAAGCCGATCGTTTTGCCGCCCATCGATTCGATGGCGACATTGCCGGCCAAAATCATCAAGTCAGCCCAAGAAATTTTGTTGCCGTATTTTTTCTTGATCGGCCACAGCAACCGCCGCGCTTTATCCAAGTTGGCGTTATCCGCCCAGCTGTTTAACGGAGCAAAGCGCTGCGTGCCGGTCGAACCGCCGCCGCGACCGTCGCCGATGCGGTACGTTCCCGCCGAATGCCACGCCATGCGAATGAACAGCGGTCCGTAATGACCATAGTCGGCCGGCCACCAATCTTGGCTTTCTGTCATCAGTTTGCGCAAATCTTCTTTGAGCGCCCAGTAGTCGAGTTTTTGAAACTCCTCGGCATAATTGAACTCTTCATCATGAGGATTCGTTTTTCGGTCGTGTTGATGGAGAATGCTTAAGTTCAGCTGGTTCGGCCACCAGTCTTTATTGGTTGTTCGATTTGAGTTGTAGCTTGTGACGCTGCCGTGATATGGACATTTGGAAGCATTTTGTTGGTTCCCCATTATTTCTTCCCCTTTCTATCTTTCTATAATTGATAATGATTAGTACATTAGAATTATAATAAATTAATATTTAGTAGTAAAGTATAAAAAATATTTTTTTACATACAATATTTGTTTGCGGCTGGCGCTTGGGCGACAAAAACCCACATAAAGCGGCAACCACGCCAAGCGCTCCACCGCTTGTCAACGAAGCCACCCCTATTTCTTTCGCCGATAAGGCAAACAGAGCACGATGTGGACGGTTCGCGGATGGTTCTAGATGGGCGGCGGCTCCCACCTTGTGTTTCGCCTGTTCCACGCATCGTTGCAGGCAGCGGGCTTCTTCCTTTGATATGGCCCGAAGCGTCACTTCTGCTTCACCGAGGGCATCACCCGCCGCCTCAACATGTACTTGAACCACTCCCGCCATCCGTTGCCATATCCCCTCTGTCACTGAAATCCCATGGATGCGCTCGAACGGAATCGAACGTCTTTTGCGGACAAACACGCCTTCCTCCACGAGCAAGCGGTCTTCATCCCAAGCGTAGGTAAAGCGGAGCCAAGACAGAACCCCCATCACCACCTTGTATACGACATCCGCCAGCGGCACGATGAAATCCCGCCAAGAGAAGCGGTTCAGACTGCCCGCCACCATGATCACAAGGAGCGGAACGACCATGTTTTTCAGTTCTTTTCCGACTCCCGCCATAATCGCAACGGGATGAAGGCAGCGTCTAGGCGTCATCTTCATCCACCAATTTCCATGTTGGCGATGCCTTTTTTCGACAATCGTTGACAGAACAACTGAACTATTATATTCTGAAATTATCTTTTTTGCTTAACCGCATAAAAGCAAAAAAGCACATCTATGAATCAACATTAGAGCAGAAAGGTTGTTGTCAACATGGAACAATCCCGTCCTCAGCTGCAAAAAGGACTATTGCCCCGCCACGTTCAGCTGATCGCGTTAGGAGGGATGATCGGCACCGGCATTTTTAAAGGAAGCGCCGAGGCCATTCATATCGCTGGACCAAGCGTCGTGCTCACGTACTTGATCGGCGGCGTGCTGTTGTTTTGGATTATGGCTGCACTGGCCGAGATGGCGATCGCGTATCCGGGTTCGAACGTTCAACATTTGATCCGCCGGGCGTTTGGCTTTCGCCTGTCATGGGTCGTCGGCTGGCTGTATTGGATCAATTGGACGTTGGTCACTGTTGTCGAACTGCTGGCTGCCGGCAGTTTTCTGAACTATTGGGTTCCGTCTACGCCGTTATGGCTGCTTGCCCTCCTGTGCGCGTGTCTGATCATGGGGTTGAATCTTTTCCCTGTGAAGTATTACGGGGAAGCGGAATTTTGGCTGGCCGGCCTGAAAGTGGCGGCGCTAGTGGTGTTTATCGTGCTCGGGGCGGGCGTATGGGCTGGCGTGATCCCAAGCGGCATAAGCGGCTCGTTTCCGTCTGCCAGCGACGGCGGATGGTTTCCGCACCGGTTTGCCGGAACGCTCAGCGCCTTGCTTATCGTGATGTTTTCCTATGGCGGAGCGGAGCTGATCGGGGTGGCGGTGACGGAGATGAAAGACGCCGAGCAGGTGCTGCCGCGCGTCATTCGCACCACAATCTGGCGGGTTGTCGGCTTTTATCTTTTGCCAATGGCTATCATTTGCGGCATTATGCCATGGAACACCGTTTCGGAAACGAACAGTCCCTTTGTCCAAGTGTTAGAAGCGATCGGGTTGCCCGGCGCGGCCCATGTCATGAACGCGGTGTTGCTCATTGCCGTCTTATCGGCGGCCAATACAGGCGTCTATGCGACTTCTCGGTTGCTGTACACCATGGCTGAACAAGGAGAAGCAAGCCGCCGCTTGCAGCGGACGACGAAACACGGGGTTCCGCTGTACGGGATGGGCATGGTCGCCATCTGCATCGCCGCTGGCGTGATCGGCGCCTACTTGGCGCCCGGGCGGATCATCGAGGAATTGATGACGATTCCTGGATTTACCGTGCTCATCGTTTGGATGATGATCGGCGCCGCTCAGCTGAAGCTGCGGCCGCACTACAAAACGAAGCCGTTTTTCCGAACGAAAGGGTTTCCGTACACAACGATGGCGGCGGTCGGGGCGCTCGGGGCGATTTGGCTTGGCTTTTTGCTTCAAAGAGAGCATCGAATCGGTTCGCTTCTCTGCGTGGCCGTCTTGGTTCTCTTATTCATCTATTCCACTGTCAAAGAAAAGCAGCATCAAGCAACAAAAGCGCCCGGGCGAACGGCGTAACCAAACCGCCTCTTTTCGCTCGGGCGACAGCTAGAGACGGGCGTCCTTTCATCATAGACGGCGCCCGTCTTCCTTTTTTCGTGTCCAACCGTTCCCACGATATTCGTCCCATGCCCGCCAGGCCATGATCGCCATGCCGAGCGCGAGAATCAGCGCCTGTCCGTCCATCCGGTGTTCCGTCCATAAGTGATGCCCTGCCGCTCCGATGCCGTAAAGCACCCAAACCACTGAAAACCACATAACTCCCAACCAAAATCTCCGCATCGTTTCTCCCTTTCTTTCTCCCGTTTTCCCAATAGGGGATTTTCGTATAATTATACCACAATTTTCACAAATGAGCCGAAAAAAACAAGCCATTCCCCTATGCTCCAAGGGAAATGGCTGCGCGGATCGCTCCGTAAGACTCAGGCGAAGCCGCCTATATTGTCTATTTTTTGAAATTTTGCGGAAACACCGATGATGATTCGTTAGTTGGCCGGCGACAGCTCGTCTTCGGTCACCCATTTGTGGTTGGTCACTTTTTGACCAGTTTCCGTATCGATGTAATCGACCATATACACCGTCGTTTGTTTCGCCGAATCAATGACTGCTTTGGCCCCTTTCATCCCTTCCATGTGATCGGCATTCAAGACGACTTCATCGCCCGGCTGGAACGGTTTGTCTCCGGCGTTTTCGATTTCTTCGTGAATGACCCATTTATGGTTTTTCACTGGGTCCCCGCCTGTAGTTGGGGTGTATGTGACCGTATAGACGATCGTGTCAAAGGCACCGGTGACAGTCGCCTTGGCTCCATCCATTCCCGGCATATGGTCGGCATGGATGATGACTTGGCTTCCAACCGGATACTTTGGTTGTTTCGCTTCCTTCAATCCAGCCGGCACCTCTCCTGAACCCGAGTGGTTCATTCCCTCATGACCGGTGTGAGAAGCCGTATTTTCCTTTGGCACTTTGTTGTCGTCTGCACCGGTGCAGGCCGATAGCAAGAGCGCTGCCATGACCGAAGTTGTGCCTAGCAACATTTTTAATTTTTTCATCGTTTTCACCCTCCTTGCCTTGTTAGCATACCCGGCATTTGTGCAGATTTTATGGAGATGGCCTTGGATTTGCCGCTAAAGGCCGTATGGCGCCTAGGCTGACTGTCCTTTTGGGCGGGGGCTGTTTCACCCCGCTGCTTTTTGCCCTATCTTTCGCCAGACGAACCACAAAAGAACGATCGATGCAACAGCGAGCATCAGTTTGCCCGCCCAGGCGGCCTCGAGGAATTGATGGACGGCATACGCTTCCAACCATAAAGCCGGGAGCTTGCCGAGTGAGCTAGCCGTTGCAAACACAGAAAGAGACGTGCGGCCGATGGCAGCAACGAACGTCACCGCCCCGGATGGCACAAACGGCAACAGTCGAAGCGCGAAAATAAGCCCAAATGCCTCCTTGCCACTTGCATGAAGCAACGGCTTCACCTTGGGATGGGAAAGCCATGTCGTCTCGCTCCATCGGCGAAGTCCTTTTCGATACAAGACAAACGAGACGACCGCTCCGATCGCCTCGCCGGCAAACGACACCCAAAAGCCGGGCCAAAATCCGAAAACGGTCAAATTGGCGGCAGTTAAAAAGGCGCTTGGGACGACTCCGAGCACGCTGATCACCACATTGCAGGCTAGACTCAAGAAGTACGCCGCTCCGCCGTATGCTTGAAGGAACTCAATCATCCGTTCTTCCATTTGGCCCAAACGCCTCTCTTTCCGAAAATAGTTATGACTTGCGCCCTTCCCATTTGTAGCCGACGCCCCAGACCGTCTGCAAATAGTCGTCCACTGGGAACCCCGCTTTCCGCAATTTTTCGCGGATGTTTTTCATGTGGGAGTCAACGGTTCTCTCTTCCGTATCAGCGAGATAGCCCCATAGCGATGCGATGATTTGCCCGCGGCTGAACACCTGATTCGGGTGCTTTAACAGCAGTCCCAAAATGGCAAATTCTTTCGGCGTCAACGCAATCGGCTTATCTTCGTAGCAGACCGTATGTTCCTCTTCGTCCCATACAAGCCCGGCCGCGCGAATGGCGGAACGACCGCCGGCTGTACGGCGCAGCACCGCTTCAATGCGAGCAAGCAGTTCCGCCTCGTCAAACGGTTTCGTCACATAATCGTCCGCTCCGATTTTCAATCCTTGGACAATATCCGCCGTCTCATCGCGAGCGGTGACCATCATGATCGGCACATTCGAAAACGATCGGATGCGGCGGCACGTTTCCCATCCCTCGAGTTCTGGCATCATGACATCAAGCAGCACCAAATCGGCATGATGGCGCCGCAAATAGTCAATGGCTTCCGCCCCCGAACGCCGTTTCACGCAGCGGTAGCCGTTCGGCGCTAAATACAATTCCAATAAATCAAGCATCCGCTCTTCATCATCAACCAACAGCAGGGTATACATCGTTATCCCTCCGGCAGCGTAATGAGGATGGTCGTTCCTTTTCCTTGTTCGCTTCTAGCGGCGATCGTTCCCCCGTGCGCCTCGACGATTTCTTTGGCAATCGCCAAACCGAGTCCGGTCCCGCCGCTTGTCCGCGACCGCGATTTGTCAACCCGGTAAAACCGCTCGAAAATCCGGGGCACATCTTCCGGCGGAATGCCGGTTCCTTCATCGGACACGGCAATGACGATTCCTTGCTTTTGAAGGTGAACGGCGACGGCCACCGTCGTGCCGGAAAACGCGTACTTTCGTGCATTGTCAAGCACGTTGATCATCACTTGCTCGAACCGCTGCCGATCGATCGCGGCCATGACCGAACCGGGGCACTGGCACACAAGCGACAACGATTTTTCCTGAAACGCGGGGCTCAGTTTTTCACACAATTTTGTCAAAAACGAACAAAGATTCGTCGGCTGCTTTTCAATCTGGAACGAGTGTTGCTCCAGTTTGGCTAATTCAAACAAATCTTTGACCATCTTTTCAATCTTTTCCGCTTCTTCGTAAATGATCGCCATATAGTTCGCCCGTTGCTCCTCAGACAGATGCGGACGCCTAGCAATGTCGGCGTATCCTTTCACATACGTCAGCGGCGTGCGCAATTCGTGAGAGATGCTCGCTAAAAATTCGCTCCGCTCTTGTTTCAAATACGCCAAATCGTTGGCCAGCGTTTGAATCGCTCTCCCGAGCTGCGCCAGCTCGTCGTTGCCTTTCATCTCGAGGCGGACGGAAAAATCCCCCCGGCTGAGCGCTTCGGTCGCTCGCTTCATGCGAAGGAGCGGCATCGTGATGGCGCGGGAGAAAAAGGCGATGGTCAACACGGTGATCGCCACCGACAGCACGCCAACGACAATAAAATGATGCTTCAGTTTATACACCATCGTCCGGATCGAGCGAGTGTCTTGAAACATATACACATATCCCCTTGTTTCCCCCCTGATTTGAATCGGGCTGACGGCAGCGATATGCGATGCCCGCTTCCAGTCGGTTTCGACCATCATTCCCCGGCGGGGAATATGGCGACCGTTCGTTAAAGGAATGATGCGCTTGGCAAACGGAACAATGCCGCTAGAAGCCGATACAATCCGGCGCCGGGCGTCAGTGATGGCGACATCGGTTTCCGCCTCTGATTCCATCATCACGACATGCGCCAACGTCGTTCGATCGTTATTTTTCTCCAAGACGTTGCGGTGGCTGTTTCCCCGCGCTATCAGTTGCGCGAATTCTTCCTCGATGCGCGCATGGACGAGCGTAGCGTAGAGGGAAACGAACAGCACCATTTCAATGGCCAAGACAAAGGCAAAAAACAGCATTCCGAGTTTCCATGACAGTTTTCGCACGGATTCCTCTCCTCATCCGTCAAGTCCGAGTGTCATTTCAATTTTACTATTTTATTTGGCAAATGTGCAGAAAGTGTGGAGATGCAGCTTTGCGCCACGCCAAGGCGTCTTGTCCCGCCAAGGAGACAAACCTTGACGGATGCGTCTTTTTCCTTCTTCCTTTATACTTAAGAAGCAGACTATGCTCATGTAGAGACGACAGAAAGGGGTTTATCGATGAAATCGCTCGTGTTAGCGGAAAAGCCGAGCGTCGCCCGCGACATCGCCCGCGTGCTCGGTTGCAAGCAAGCACATAAACATTATTTTGAAGGAAAGCAGCACATTGTCACCTGGGCGCTCGGCCATTTAGTGGAGCTGAAGATGCCGGAAGACTACGACCGAAAATACGAAACATGGCGGATGGAGGACTTGCCGATCATCCCAAAGAAAATGGGCTTGAAAGTCATTCGGCAAACAAGCCACCAGTTTCGCGCTATTGAACGGTTGGCGAAACGACCGGATGTGAAAGATGTCATCATCGCGACCGACGCGGGCCGCGAAGGGGAACTGGTGGCGCGCTGGATTTTAGAGATGATCGGTTGGACGAAGCCGATTTGGCGGCTATGGATTTCGTCGCAAACCGACCGCGCCATCCGCGACGGCTTCCGCCAACTCAAGCCCGGGGTGCAGTTTGAACGCCTGTATCAATCGGCCGTCTGCCGCGCGGAAGCCGACTGGCTGATTGGGTTAAACGTCTCGCGCGCCTTGACGACCAAATACAACGATCCGCTCTCAGCCGGGCGGGTGCAGACGCCGACGCTTGCGATGATCATCGAGCGCGAACGCGAGATCCAATCGTTCGTTCCCGTGCCATATTGGACAATTCGGGCCAAGATCGGGTCCATCACAGCCGTATGGGAGCGGCATGGCGGACATCGTCTGTTTGACCAAGACGAGGCCAACCGGCTGATGACTCGTCTCAAAGGCCAGCCGGCGCGCGTCACATCGATCAAACGGAAACGAAAAAGCGAGTCCGCCCCGTTGCCGTATGACTTGACCGAACTGCAGCGGGACGCAAACAAGCGGTTTGGCTTTTCGGCGAAAAAGACGCTCTCGGTGTTGCAGCGACTGTACGAACAACACAAGCTTGTCACGTACCCGCGCACCGATTCGCGTTATTTGCCAAGCGATATGGAAGCGACGATGACCGAGCGGTTGTTGACGATGAAATCCGGTTATGAGGACGTCATCGCTCCGCTTCTCGCCAAAGGCAAAGCCAAAGCAGCCAAGCGGGTATTTAACGATGACAAAGTGACCGATCATCACGCCATCGTTCCAACGGATGAGCGGCTCGACCTTAGCAGGCTGTCCACTGATGAGCGCAAGCTGTATGATCTCATCGCCCGCCGTTTTTTGGCGCTTTTCTACCCGCCGCATGAATCCGAAACGACGACAGCCGTCTTTGACATCGGCGGCGAAACGTTTGTCGCCAAGGAGACGGTGGTTGTCAACGCCGGATTTCAAGCCGTTCTCAGCAAAGAAGACAACAAGGCCCAACCAACGTTGCTGCATCTCGCGGAAGGCCAGACGCTCCCATCAGTGCAACTTGAGCTGGAACAATCGTTCACGGAACCGCCTGCCCGTTATTCGGAAGCTGACTTGCTCGCGCAAATGGAGAAATACGGGCTCGGCACGCCGGCGACAAGAGCGGACATCATCGAACGGCTGGTTGAAACCGAAGTGGTCGAGCGAAAAGACGGACGGTTTTATCCGACAAAAAAAGGGAAACAGCTGATTGAGCTCGTCAATGAAGAGCTGAAATCGCCGGAATTGACCGCCCGCTGGGAGCGGGAGCTGGAGGCGATCGCCCGCGGGAAAGGAAATCCACAACAATTTTTGGCCAACATCCGCCGGCAAACGCAGCAGCTCGTTGCCGAAATTAAGCAAAGCGAGCAGGTATACAAAGCGCCAAACCTCACGAATCTGACGTGTCCAGAATGCGGCGCGCTTTTAAAAGAGCGGAAAACGAAAGACGGACGGATGCTTGTCTGCTCGAACTTACAATGCCGCTACCGCCGTCGGCGCGATCCGAAACTGTCGAACCGCCGTTGCCCGCAATGCCACCGGCGTATGGAAATGCATGAAGGAAAAGCAGGACTTTATTTCCAATGCCGCCCGTGCAATATTGTCGAAAAAGCGGACGAGACCAAACGCATTGCCGCCAAAGGCAGCGAACGGGCGCTGCTGAAAAAATACAGCCCGGCCAACGAATCGTTTGGCACGAGTTTAGGGGAGCTGCTCAAGCAGGCGTTGAACGAAAAAAAGGAATGAGGTTGCCGCACCGCGCTAGGGGCTAATGCCCCTGGCGGTTTCTTTTTCATCTTTGAATCTGAAACCTCCCTCTCATTGCCTCGTATATATAGATAAATCTATCACAAAGGAGCGATCACGATGTTGAAAAAATGGCTAAAATCCCTTTTCGGCCATCCCCATCATCCGTCGCACTACCATAAACATTACAGCAGCAGCGACCACCATTATTACAACCCGACGTATCATTCGCACCACCACCCGTCCCAGTACGGGCATCATCACTACAAAAAGAAACATCATAGCGGCAGCTTCTTCTCAAGCTTTTTCGGCAGCTGATGAAACGGTTTTTTGAACGCCATCCGTTCGTTTCCCGCTGGGTTGATCGGCCGCATCGGGGCGGGAAAGTGCTTTTGGGCCGCTATGAAATCATCGAAGAGCTTGGGATGGGAAGCTACGGCATCGCCTACAAAGGGCGCGATCACCTGACAGGCCGTCTTGTCGTCATCAAACAAGCGCGGCGGACAAAAGGCGAAGACGGCCGCCGCTTGCTTCAACGCGAAGCTGACGTGCTCGCCCACCTGCGCCACCCGCAAATTCCGAGGCTGTATGATCGGTTTGTGGAGCGCGGACAGCCGCATCTCGTGATGGAGTATATCGACGGAGAAACGGTGGAAGACCAGATTTTCAAGCTGGAAGCCAAGTACACGGAACAAGAGGCGTTTCGATTGTTAAAGAAGGTGCTTGAGGTCGTCCGGCACGTCCATGCTTTCGGCATCGTCCACCGCGATTTGCGCATCTCGAACATCATTTGGCGCGATGGAACGGCGGCGATCATCGATTTCGGCTTGGCCTGCCGCATCGGCGAACCGGTGGATTTCCGCGATGACGACCCGCTTGAGAAACGGTTGCGGCGCGAACCGCATCCACGAAGCGATTTCTATGCCCTTGGACACTTCACCTTGTTTTTATTGTATTCTGCCTATGAACCGACAAGTGACGAGGAAAAAAGCTGGGAAGAAGAGCTCGATTTATCACCAAACGCTCGTCGGATCTTGCGGAAAATGCTGCAGCTGGATGCGCCGTATGACCATGTTGACGAGTTGATCGACGACGTGGATCAGTTGCTCGCAGAACCCATCCGGAATCAAGCAGGGGCGCTTTGACGTTTGATCGCACCGTTCCCCGACCAGCCACCCCTTTTCCCCATTTGGAAAGGGGGCTGTTTCAACACCATGCTGTTAAGGAAAAAAGAGGAGCCGCAGTTTTGGCTCCTCGTTTATCCATCGATAAGGTCAGCGGCGCTACTGGTGGTTCGGCCTTCATCATCTCCCCTGTCTTGAAATTTAGAAAAAGAACGATCGACACACGGAATCCAATGACTGCAACCGCTCGATCAGCCCCTGCAAATCGCACGTATGGAGCGTATCGCTCAGTTCGCGGCCTTCCTCCGTCACCAAGTACAAGTGAATTTCCATGCATCCGTCCCAGCGAACGTTGGCGTCAAGCCACCCATCTTCGCTCTTGAGCTCCAGCCCGACCGTCTCCCCTTGGTCATTTTCGTGTTTTGTTTTGATGACCCATACCATCCTTTGTTCCGCCCTTTCCTGTTCGCCGCCTCACTCTTGTTGTTCCGCCCCGATTCCTGACACCGGGGAGCCAGTGGACGTATGTTCATTCACCCAACGGAGTGCCGCGTCCACCACTGCATCGGCGTCAGAAAGCTGGGTGCGGTGCTCAATGATCCAATTGAGCCCGTCTTGCGGATCAAGGTTATGTTGTAAACATTCCACCAAAAATGATTGGACACATGCCACATCGCTCCACTCCCACGCTCCGCACTGGCGGCGCCAAATCGCTTCGATCGCATCTTTCCCAAATTGCATTGAGTTCCTTCCCTCCTGTTGCCCATATTGTCATCCATAGTATGCCTACAACAGATGACAGGGCTCCACAAAAGAAATTGGCGGGAAAGGATTTGATTTCCATTTGTACGGCATCCATCAATGGCCATACTGAGAATATGGAGGTGTTGGTTCATGAGAGAACCTTGGGAAGAACGCAGCGCCGCTTCCAACCTGCCGCGCTATACCCCGGGAATCGGCGTTCCCGATGAAATGAGTCCGATTCGCGATATCGCCCGCGGCTTTGAAAACGGACGGCCGCCGGTCATTGAAATCACGCCCGCTGACGGCCGCCAACAAGCGGACGATATCGATTTTCCGCCCGTTGACCGGGCGTTTTGAAACGTCGAGCCACAAAAGAGGATGTCACGCTGTTTGGCGGACATCCTCTATGCGTTGATGGCGCTATGCGGGTTGAAAATTGAGAAACAGGTGGAGCTAGCATTATTTTGTACTAAATCACCAACCTCCTAGCGGCCTAGCGGCGGAGGAATCGGCCGGCTCAGCGGCGCACAGACGCCCACGGCCGCCCGTTCTCCCAATGAACGCGCATATGGAGGCGAAACGCCGCTGAAAGCCGCTCATCGGTCAGCACATCCTCTTTTCGCCCAGCGGCGGCACTGCGCCCGTCTTGCAAGAGCAGCACATGGGTGATCGATCCCACAATCTCTTCAATATAGTGGGTGACGTATAATACATGGCACGGACGGGACACGACCTGTTCGATCAAGGAAAGCACTTCTTCACGCGCCAATAAGTCTAGGCCAACGGTCGGCTCATCCAAGATCAGCAGCTTCGGATTTGCCATCAGCGCCCGGGCGATCAACGTTTTTCGCTTTTCCCCTTGCGACAGCGTCGCGTATCGCTTCCCTTTTACCGCTTGCAGGCGGAACGATTCCATCAATGCCTCCGCTTGATCCCGATCCTCGCTAGTTACTGCATCATACAGGCCAATCGTTGCAAACTTGCCGCTGATGATGACATCTTCAACCGTTTCCGTTTGCAGCGTGTCGTGAAATTGATCAAGGAGCGCGCTGCTGACAAACCCGATGTGCCGGCGCAACTCCGGCAGACTCGCCTGTCCAAACCGATAGCCCAATACTTCAACATCCCCGCGCGTCGGGTACTGATAGCCGGTGACGATATTGAGAAGCGATGTTTTCCCGGAGCCGTTTAGTCCAAGAATCGCCCATTGCTCGCCTTCTTTTACTTCCCAGTTTATATCGCGCAAAATCGTGCGCTCTCCTCTTGCCCATGACACATCGCGCATGCGGATGATGACGGTCATTGTTCCTCTCCCTTTTGTCGTTCGTATGGACGGTCCTGATAGAAAAAGTTGGGCAACATGGTCGTGTTGTCATAAGTTCGGTGAAAAATGTGCGTTGTCGCCGGAGAAAGAGGCGGAATCAGCCATGTCCAATCGCCGGTGACATGGCGGCCGGCTGCTTTCTCTTGCTGTTCAAACAACTGAAATTGGCGCGCGGCGGTATGATGGTCAACGATGCTGACGCCCGCCTTTTTGTAGGAATACAAAACCGCGATATTCAATTCGACCAACGCCTTGTCTTTCCATAATGATGCGTTGGAGTTGGTGTCAAGCTATGATAAACTGTTCTGCTTTTGTCATCAACTGCTCATCGTGCTGTCTGAGCTTATCGCTCTCGATCGTTACCATATATGCTTCTTTTCCTCCACTTCGCCGTCATTCCAATTCCAATCAAGAGGCAAATTCCCCCGACCCACCACATTTGCTCGATAAACATCGAAATCGCCAAAAAAATGAGCGCAAAACCAAGCAGTCGACGGATCGACATGATTCTCTCCCCTTTTCCCCGCCATCGAGCGCTCTCCCATCGCGCAAAAGCAGCAGTGAACAATGCTTGGGAGACGTCTATCCTACGGGGCAATTGAGAGTCAACTACCCCCACTTCGCGAACGCTTGAAGTGGGGGCTTGCAACTCCCCAGAAGTGCAAACGGACTTCGTCCTCCTTCCTTGACTTGGGGTTGCATCAGGGGGCAGGTTGACGACTGCCCAACGACGCAGGTCATGCCTGCATCGTTACCGATTCTCTCGGTGTGTCTGTTGGCAGTACTTGGCTTCCACACACAACAGACAGACCTACGCTCGATGTTTTGCGGTTGCAACGTTTCCTGCAACCAACTCCATACATCGAGCAGCTGTGATTGGAGTGCCTTTATTGAACGGTTTTCTCCATGCCTTTATTCTATCATACACAAAAGAAAGGGGGAACGCACATTCCTCTCCCACTTACTCCCTTTGGTCGTTGAAGTGGGAGTCTCCTGCGCGAAATAGGATGAAGCAACGCTCTCGTCCCTATTGTAACAGATGCTTCCATAAAGAGAACAGACAATTTTCAATGAAACAAACCACTTTGAACAGCTTTTTCCTTCAGCACGCGCATCCACGTGCTTAACGGGCCTTTCAACACAAGCCCAGCCAAAAGGGCGGCAACGGCAAACAAGAGAAGCCGCTTGACGTCATGCTCAACATTTTCCCATACGATCCCGCCGACTGCCTCGCGCATGATGTCAATGGCGTAGGTAAACGGCAGCCAAGGGTTTAATTGCTGAAAGAACGGAGGAATCAGCTCAATCGGATACGTGCCTCCCGCTCCGGCAATTTGCAAGACGAGCAACACAATCGCCATCGCTTTTCCCACATTGCCGAACAAGGAAACAAGCGAAAAAACCACCGCCATAAAGACAAAGCTGCACAAAAGGCCGAACGTCATGAACCATCCCGGCTCACGGACGAAAATATTCGGCAAGATGAAAGCCGCTCCAGCTGTCACGACCATCGCCTGCAAAGCATTCAGCGTCCAAAAGGTCAACAGCCGTCCGACATATTGTTCCCGCCCATTCGCTTCCGAAAACGAAGAAGGATCGGTCGACAAGACGGAAACAAGCAACAAACATCCTACCCATATGGCCAGCACCGTGTAAAATGGATTCATGCCCGAACCATAGTTCGGCAGCGGGAAAGGGCAGAACGTTTTGACGTCAACCGGGTGAGCAAAAAACGCCCCTTTCGCCTGTGGATCTTGTTTCAACAAGCGAATCAGTTCGTCGATGTCGGTTTCTCTTTTGATTTTCGATAGGAAGGCGGCCAGCTCGCGGACCTGGCGGGAGAGAAATGGATATTGAGCCTGTGCGGTCTTTAGCGCTTGTTGCGCGGCCGCTAAATCACGATCTGTGTTTGACAACCATTGCTCTGCCTCATGTAACGCTTGATCCATGCGAAGAAGCGTTTGTTTCGCTTGGCGCACCTGTTCCCCTGTTTGATTCCATTTTGCCCGCAGCATAGGTAGCAGCCGTTGGCGATATGCTTGATCAAGTTGCTGCGCCTGTGCGTCCAATAAGGCCATTTGTTCACGCAGGTGAGTGATCTCCCCTTCGACGCCTGTTGGATGTTGTTTCACTAGCGCCGCTGTTTCTTGAATAGACGCTAGCGTCTGCTCGATACGGCTGACTGTGCGTTGCACAGGTTGAAGCGAAGAGGAATCAATCGTCCCCTCCCATGTTCTCAACGTTCGGCGCAATTGCTGAACCAATGGGCTCGCGTCTGTTGCCGCCTGTTGGATGAGAGCCGCCCAACGCGCTTGCTTTTCCGGTGTATCGAGGGACTGTGGCGTCTGCTCTGCAAAGGAATAGAGCGCATGAACCGCCATTTCCACCGGCTTTTCCCATAAGTGCGATGAAGCATTGACTTGCATGAACAACTTCTCAACGCGGCCTGTCCATTCTAAACCGCGCCGCACCGTTGTTTTGGCAGCCGGCAGAAGCTCGCGGCCTGTACGAACTAGTGATCTTGCCTCTCCCACATCGCGATCTAGGGCTTTCAATTGTCGTTGAATCGTTGGCAATTCGTTTTCCAAACGAAACACGAACGCTTCAACGCGGCGAATGGTAGGAAGCTGCTGTTCGAGCGTCACTCCCGCTTGGTGGAACAAGGAAAACAATGCGGTATTGACCACCCTCACAAACTCATCGCTGACTCGCGCTGACAATGTACTTGCTCCGCGCTCCGTGATTTTGGGAGCGATGGCGTTCCGTTTGTCGTTTTCATAATAGTAAATAACCGCCCTTTTCGGACGTTTCTGCACTACAGTGGCTAATTTAGCCGAGAAATCAGCCGGAATGACGATCGTCGCAAAGTAGTCTCCCCTCCGAACGCCTTCCATTCCTTTTTTCCGCGTGACAAATCGCCATCCCAACTGGTGGTTGTTTTTTAAGGTCTTGACGATCTCATCGCCGGCGTGAAACCGGTGACCGGCGAGCTCCGCCCCTCGGTCTTCGTTCACGACGCCGACCGGTAAATCCTCTGTATGGGCATAAGGGTCAATCGAAGCCTCTACATTGATCCAAGCGTAAAGCGATGGAAGAATGATCAGGCCGAGAGCCAATATGGATGCGGCCCAGTTGGTCGTGAGATGTTTCAAATCGCTCATATAAATGCGCCATGCCTGTTTCACTTTGATCCACTTCCTTTCAAGTCGATCATGCTGTTGTTAGTATGAGCGGATCACGGAAAACTAAACCAACTTGGCCAGTCCTAACGAGGTTGACGATCGACGCCATCGTGCTCGCCACGACGGTTGGCGGCGGCTGGATTGCTTGCGGCGCAGATCGCACTCGGCCCCTAGTTGTCTGGTTTGACCTCCCGCCTGCTATTGTGACCATCCATTTTCTCATAGCGTTTCTCTTGGCTGGCGCTGCTGTTGATCGATCTATATTAAGTTGCAATTTTGTTTTACATGGCATTGTTCGCTCTTCTTGTCACCGTACCAGCTTGTTAGGTGATAAAGTAAAGACGGGACATGGAAGTCGGAAATTCTTTATTACAACCTATGCGACCGGTCCACCAAATGACGTCAAGCCGAGGCGAAGCGCCGTAATTGCGACCTCCCAGACGGAACCGTATCGGTCTGCTGCTTGTTTCTTTGCAGCCATGGATCCCGCTCCTTTCGTTCACGAGAGTGGTATGCTACAATCATATCATCATGCACGAGAGGAGAGGATACCATGAACGTTCGAACGATGGCGACAAACGGTTTGATCGCCGCCGTGTATATCGCCGTGACGGCATTCATCCAGCCGTTTGGCTTTACGAACATTCAGTTTCGCGTCTCAGAAATGTTAAACCACCTAGTCGTATTCCGCCGAACATACGCCGTGGGCATCGTGCTCGGCGTCTTTTTGGCCAATTTGTTTTTCTCGCCGATTGTCGCGTATGATCTTGTATTCGGCGTCGGCCAGTCGGTGCTGGCGCTTCTCATCACGATTGTTTCTATGCGTTATGTCGAGAACATTTGGGCGCGTATGGCGATCAATACGTTGTCGTTTACCGTGACCATGGCCATCATCGCCTTTGAACTAAAGCTCGCGCTCGGCTTTCCGTTTTGGCTCACATGGCTGACGACGGCCATTGGCGAGTTTGTTGTCATGGCGATCGGCGCACCGATCATGTATGCGGTTGGCCGCCGGATCGCTCCAGAAGCCTTCCGGGCCGCTGACGGCCGCAACGACTGACCAAGTGTTCCTACGGCATCGAGCGCACCGCCCATTCGATGATCAATGAACAGACGGCGGCAAGCATCGACGCCGCCGTCATCGTGTGCGCCCGGCACGGGTGCAGTCTATAGGGTGAAAGTCCCGAACTGCGAAGGCAGAAGTAGCAGTTAGCTTAACGCAAGGGTGTCTGCGGCGACGCAGAATCTGAAGGAAGCAGGCGGCAAACTGGGATGAATACGGGGGCGAAAGTGAAGGATGGTGAGGCTGACAGCAACCCCTCCGCCCCATACGACAAGACCCACGGGCGTCATAAGCACGTCCCAGTCGCTAATCCAGAGATAAATCACAGCCGCATGGCAGGCCAGCAGCGCGTATATAGATGCAATTTGAAGATTTACCATTTGCAGCTTTTATCGACTGTCAGGCGACCGAACAACGCCGCTTCACAGACCCATATATGGATCTGTGAAGCAGGTGGTTGTTCGGTCTTCCGTCACGCCTTGGCGTGACGGGGCAAGCCATAGGCTTGCCTTCGACAGTCGAAAATGGACAAACCGCTTTTCCGTCAAGGATATGTTAAACTTCTTCGTTGCATCTATATAGATGCTCGTTTTCACCGCTCTCCCTCCACCCGATACGAAGGCTGGGCCTTCGAAACAGCCGAAACCGACCGTCTCCCAGACGATCCATGTCCATGGATGGCGCTTCATGTCGCGCCAAACCGGACCGAGATTGCGGCGGGCAAGAAGAATGACAAACAACAGCGGAACCATAAAGAAAAAACGAAGTGACGAGCTCCATGTCCAACTCCCGCCAGCTAGTTCCATAGACCGGTTCAATATGAACGTAACGGCAAAAAAGAACGAGGCGGCAAGGCCGAGGGCCATTTCCCGCATGGTCGGTCTCTCCTCTCCTGTGATTAGATTCATCATGTGGCAGGGCAGTTTTATTTTATTTCATTATTGAAAATTTTTCTATTTGTTTATTTGATTATTTAGAACATAGTTTTTTATGATAATAAGTACACAATAAGAATTGATCAACCCGAAACAGTGCTTCCAGGCGGCAATTCTATCATTAACGAATCAAAAAACGTCATAATGCGAACGATGTCAGCCGGCGCCGCAAGAACGGCGATCCATAAGCGCCGGTTGGCGAATACAGCCATCAATGTCCCTCCTTGGCAAACAGTCCGTTCGGTTTGACCGTTAAAATGATGACGAGGAGGGCAAAAGCGATAATGTCTGTGTAGTCGTTCGACACATACGTCGCTCCCAAGCTTTCGCTGAATCCCAAAATATAGCCGCCGACAATGGCGCGGGAATGCTTCCCATGCCGCCGAGAATGATGATGCCAAACGCTTTCAAGATGACGAGATGCCCCATGCCGGGAAACACAAGGTTGATCGGCGAAGCGAGCGACGCGGCGAGCGCTGCCAAACTGCCGGAAAGGAAAAACGTCAGCATGGCGACTTTATTCGTGTTAATGCCGCCCAAATTCGCCCCTTCGCGGTTTTGCGCCATCGCGATGATGGAAGACCCGATGAACGTCTTTTTCAAGAAGAGGTAAACAAGATCATGATGATGACAGCGGATGCGATGATGAGGATGCGTTGAATGGTCAATGTGAATCCGAACAACGTGACGACATCGCCATACGGAGTCGGCATCGTCTGATAGTCCGCCCCCAGACGAACTGGGCGAATGCCTCCAAAAACAACAAAATGCCAATCGCCGCAATTTTGTCATGGAGCGGCGATGCGTCGCGAAGCGGATAAAACACGAGCCGCTCCATCAAGACGCCAAGCAGCCCGACCGCCGCCATCGATGCGACGATCGGCATTTCTTTCGTGTCATGGAATCTATCGATCTATTCCGCCTGTATTTGCTTGCGCACGCTAGCGACCGTTTCCCCGATTCCGCCATAAATGACAAGGTCAAACATCCCGTCCATTCTTGTCGCTGTTTTGTTGATCAATACTTTCCTTGTTGCCGGCGATTCGGCGGCGACATAAAACGGGATTTGATTCACGGGCGCCACTTCCAAACTTGTTCCCATCGCCAGAAGCAAGTCGCTGGCGGCCGCCGCAGCAAACGCTTCTTCCATGCGCGGCACGAGCCCGCCAAACAAAACGACATCCGGTTTGACAATCGTCTGGCACTTTTCACAGCGCGGCACCTCGTGACGGTTGATAAACGACAGATCATACTTGTTGCCGCATGACGGGCATGTCGCCGTCTGCAGCGTGCCGTGCAGCTCAATGACATTCGTGCTTCCTGCTTTCGTATGCAGCCCGTCAATATTTTGCGTCAAAATCGTCACCGTCTTGCCCATCTCCTCAAGCCAGCGGAGAAACCGATGCCCGTCATTCGGGGCAAAGCCGCCCATCATTTTTAATGAAAACATCCGCTTGAATCGACGCCAAAAATCAATCGGATCTTTTTTGTAATAATGCTCTGACAAATAATATTCGACATGGTCCTCTTGGGCGTAAAGGCCGTTTTCGCTGCGAAAATCAGGAATGCCGGACTCCGTGCTCATCCCGGCCCCGGTCAGAACGGCGATTGTATTCGCCTCTTTGATCCATTGCGCCAGTTGCCGGATTTTGTCCACTTTCGTTCTCTCCTTTCTTACGAACCTCTTGGACTTCGGGAATGGGAGCTGGGGGCTCCTGCCTGCAGCGAGGCTACCGTAAATTGAACCCTTTCCCTTCCACAAACTCCTTCATGTACATCCGGACTTGGCGGCTGAGCATATCGGCCATCTGCCCGGTCCATGTGTCGCGGCGGCGGCCGTTTGTCCGCTGCTCATAATACGCCGAAACCGTTTCGTTGTAGCGTTGCAATTGTTCGAGGAATCGGGCGCGGTCTTGGTTGTATTCGTCCTCATGATAAACGTGTTCAAACGGCAACCGCGGCTTTTGATCCGGCGTTTGTGCAGGATAGCCGACGGCAAGCCCAAACAGCGGAATGACCCGCTTCGGCACATTTAGCAGCGCACATACTTCCGGCAAGTTGTTGCGCAGCCCGCCAATGTAGCAGATGCCAAGCCCCATCGACTCCGCGGCAATGGCGGCGTTTTGCGCCGCAAGCGCCGTGTCAATCAGCGCAACCATAAACTTTTCCGTACTCTCAAGCGATGGAAGCACGTCTTTTCCTTCTAGCTCGCCAATGAGCTCATGGCGGTGAAAATCAGCGCAAAAGACAAAGAAATGGCCGTTATGCTCGACATAGGATTGATTTCCCGCCAACTCGGCGAGCTTCCGTTTTTTCTCCGGATCTTTCACCCCGATGATCGAGTACGCTTGAACATAGCTTGAAGTGGATGCCGCCTGGGCGCATTCGACGATCGTGCGGATTTGTTCATCCGTGAGCGGCCTGTCTTCAAACCGGCGGATCGAACGGTGCTGGAGAATCGTTTCGATGACTTGGTTCATGACTATGTCCTCCTTGAACAACCCAACGGCTTCTTTTTGTGAACATGATAACAAAAAAGAAAGAGCCATACAACGAATCGGCTCTTTCCCTTCCATTATCGCCCAAACCGCCCTTCCTGGTAATCGCGAATCGCCTCGCGGATTTGTTCCGGCGTGTTCATGACGAACGGCCCGTAGGCGACGACCGGTTCGTTCACCGGCTCGCCGGCATAAAGAAGAAGGCGAGTTTTTCGCGGGGCGGTCACGTTTAGCTCCGTTTCCTCGCCGCGGTTGTGGCGGCTGAAAAACAGCATTTGTGCAAAATAATCTCCAGTGTGTCAATCCATGCAAAAAAGCGGGACGATCCGCCTTCTTTTCGTTGCTCGATTCTGCCTTTTTAACAAAATATCCGAAGGAAGTCTCCCGCCTCAAGGAGCGTGAAGGGCAAAAAGGTACGCAAAAAGTATGCTAAAAGTGAACAAAAGGCCAATATAAATGGCCTTTCACGAAAGAAAAGTATGAATCAGATCCAAGCAATCCGAAACAACTTCATTGGGCGCCCGTCCTACTATTTGAAGCTGTCGGGCGCGCCAATCTAAACTTTTGACCTGATCGGTTAAAATCACGCCTTCAACGGCCAAGCCTGATGGCAATTCCACTTCAAATGGATATCCTTTTTGTTGCTGGGTGATCGGGCAAAGCACCGCAAACCCTGTCAATTGATTGAACCGCTTTGGTGATAGAACGATGCCGGGCCTTTTTCCTGCCTGCTCATGCCCTGCTTGTGGATTGAAATTGACGTAAACAAGATCCCCACGATCCGGCGCTTGCATCAGAACAATTCATTCCCTTCTGTTCCAAAATCAATTTCAGCATGGCGATTTTCCGGCGTGATTTTAGCCAAAAGTTCCTCCAATGTCGGCTTTTTCTTTTTCGGGATCAACTTGATCGCTTGGTTCTCAACGATCACCTCCACTTCTGATCCTTGATGAAGCGCTAAACGTTCAGCAATCACGCTTGGGATACGAACCGCAAGGCTGTTTCCCCATTTTTGAACTGTTATTGTCATGATTGACACTCCTTTCTGTTTGTTGAATTCCACTATACCTCTCTCCTTTCATTTCGTATATACATAGTATATACATAAATTCAAAAAAAAAAGATGCCATCGAGACGGTGTTTTCGATTCGAAACGAACGATTACGATTGATGATAAGACGCTGAACATGTTAAAAGATTTGAAGAAAAGTCAAAAGGATTCCGAAAAAATGAAAAAACGACTGCCAACGCAGTCGTATCAAGGGGTTCATGATTTACAATTTGACAGGATGGATATTAGAAATGGAGGAAGAGGGATTCGAACCCCCGCGGGCTGTGACACCCCTAGCGGTTTTCGAAACCGCCCCCTTCAGCCAGACTTGGGTATTCCTCCGTATGAAAATGGAGCCTATCGGATTCGAACCGATGACCTCCTGCGTGCGGGGCAGGCGCTCTCCCAGCTGAGCTAAGGCCCCATGTCTATAATGGTCGGGAAGACAGGATTTGAACCTGCGACCTCACGGACCCGAACCGTGTGCTCTACCAAGCTGAGCTACTTCCCGACATATGCTGGTTTACCTTGCGACAATTCATATTCTATATGAACCTCAAAGGAAAGTCAATAGTTTTTTTATCTTTTTTTCGCCATAACGGATGAAAATTGATCTTTTTTCTGAAACGACCTGCATAGCTGCCGCTCCTTTTTTTCTACTACTAAAAACACAGCAACCGTGTGAAGGAAAGGGGGCGCTTTGTGAAACTCATTCCGCCGGCGCGGCGCAAACGGGCGCATTTGTCGCAATTGACAACCACCCATTTCCATTTGCGTCATCCGCTTGTCGTCGCCTTTTTTTCCTTTTCGTTTCCGGGTTTCGGCAATTTGATGCAGCAACGCTACGCCACGGCCTTTATGTTAATCCTCTGGGAGCTGTTTATCAACACAAAAGCCCATATCAATACAGGTATATTATACTCGCTGCTTGGCGATTTTGAAAAGGCAAAAGCCGTTCTTGACGAACGATGGCTCATGTTTTATGTGGCCATCTACATGTACAGCATTTGGGACAGCTACCGCGGCTCAGTCGACATGAACAAGCTGTATTTGCTCGCCGACCGCGAAGATGCGCCGATCTCTTCCATACCGAATGGGATCGTGCTTCTCATCCGTTGCGATGAACAGCAATGGCCGGCCGTGGAGCATATAGATGCAACAAAGAAGTTTAACATATCCTTGACAGAAAAGTGGTTTGCCCATTTTCGACTGTCGAAGGCAAGCGTGTGGCTTGCCTCCGTCACGCCTTAGCGTGACGGAAGACCGAACAACGACTCGCTTCACAGAC
>NZ_JAFWFM010000026.1:0-8046 GCF_017515625.1 Geobacillus sp. | reverse complement strand
TGCGAAGCACGCGCCCCCGGTCATCCACGAAGCAGGCGTAGTGGGTTCGTTTCGCGATATCGATGCCCACGACAAGCGTTTGTTCCGTAACTTGATCAATTTTATAGTTTTGTGTACAATTCATCTGAAGTCCTCCTTGGCATGATGATAATTGTTTGACACCCCTGCATCATACCAAGAGGGCTTTTTTTGATCAAGTCCCCGGAAAAGCTCCTAACGGGAATGCTCCTTTATTTTATGACAATTGGTCATCGTCCCCCCTTTTTTCCTGCCAGCAGCGAAAAAAACAAACGCGTGGACGTACGTTGTCGATTGTTCACTGCCAATAAAAAAGGCTGCCCGCTTTTCGGACAGCCTGTCGCTTGATGTCGGCCATTATTTGTTGACGACATCTCTTCCTTTGTACGTACCGCATGCTTTGCAGACGCGGTGCGCCAATTTCCATTCGCCGCAGTTCGGGCATTGCACCATGCCCGGCACTTGCAGTTTAAAGTGTGTACGGCGCAGTCGTTTTCTCGTTTTCGATGTTCTTCTAAAAGGTACTGCCATCGTTTTCCACCTCCTTGTCCGGCACATTCAGCGTATCGCTGCCGACGGGCAGCCGCTTGTTCAAGGCAGTCCGCCGGCAGGCAAGGCAGCTGCCGGACGGTGCGCGTTCTGGTCGGCGCCATCGGCCGGCAACGCCGGTCAGCCATCAGTTTCTTTCGTTCCATCAAAAAACTTAGCCAATCCTGCCAGACGAGGGTCGACCTTGTTCGCCGCCCGCTCTTCCAGCGTTTTTTCCCATTGTTCTTCCGTGAGAACGTCCCATCCTTCCCCGTGTTGCGGCGCCCCGTCAGCCCCCGGGTTGTCGGCGATGAGCTGCAACGGGATTTCAAGCAGGATGAGCTCGCGAATAATTGGGTTTAAATCAACCGTGTTTCCAGTTACGATATGGGTGTCTTCATCCGTTTCAGCGACGTCGCCGCCATCAACAAAAAACGTTTCCGTCGTCTTGATGGAAAACGGGTGTGTCACGTCGACGAGCGTCCGCGAACACGGCAATACCATCGTTCCTGACAGCGTCAAATGAAATGTAAACTTTGTCGAACCGACGTCCGCTTTCCCTTGAACGCGGACAAGCGAAATATCACGGATCAACGTGTCGATTTGTTTCAAATCAGACACGTCAACCGTCTCGTCAAT
The DNA here is from genome assembly GCF_017515625.1 of Geobacillus sp. Lineage (NCBI taxonomy): Bacteria > Bacillati > Bacillota > Bacilli > Caryophanales > Anoxybacillaceae > Geobacillus > Geobacillus sp. Next base: position 6,861 of record NZ_JAFWFM010000026.1, on the reverse strand, counting down.
CGCCATTTCCTTGTGCTGAAAACGGTGAAGCTGTTGAACCGTCCATTTCATACAATCACCTCAAGGCAACGAATAAAATTATACGTTCCGTTTCTATTTTTGTCAATGTTTTTTCTTTACAACCATCCGGACGCCTGAAAAAAGAAGAGGCAACAGGAAAGGCATACTTCCATTATTTCTAAATTCTGTTACTTGCATGCACATATGCCTCCGGCGGCTCGACGCGTTCCGCCAAAACCGGACGACAACATCACGACGCCCTTCCTAGGTTGATCTTTACCGCCGCATGTTCCATACTAGATGAGAGACAGGAGGTGCGCTTATGACGAGCCATCGTTTCAGCGCCGAGCCACGTCCGTTCCATGGGGGGAAGCGGCCATGAAAGCTGTTGGCGTGATCGTCGAGTACAATCCATTTCATAACGGCCATCGATATCACTTGCAAGAGACGCGTGAAAAGACAGGAGCGGACTGCCTCGTCGCCGTCATGAGCGGAAATTTTCTGCAACGCGGCGAGCCGGCCATTGTTTCAAAATGGGCGCGGGCCAAAATGGCGCTGGCAGCCGGCGTCGATCTCGTCATTGAACTGCCATATGCCTTCGCCGTTCAGGCGGCGGAGCGATTTGCCGATGGAGCGGTGCGGCTGCTCGATGCCCTCGGCTGCGAAGAGCTTTGCTTTGGGAGCGAATCCGGCGACATTGCTGCTTTTTTAGCCGCCGCGAAGACGTTGTTTGCGCAAAAAGAGGAGTTTGACGCCCTCGTCCGCGCCGAACTTCAGCGTGGGCAAAGCTTTCCGAAAGCGAATGCCAAGGCGTGGGATCAGCTCCGCTCCGTCCCGCTTGATTTGGCGCAGCCAAACAACGTGCTCGGATTAGCCTACGTGAAAGCCATTTGGCGGCACAAGCTCTCCATCATGCCGCGCACGATTCCCCGCCTCGCCGCTGGCTATCATGACGAGTCGTTTTCCCATCCATCGATCGCCAGCGCCACAAGCGTGCGAAAGACGCTGCGACAAACTGGGCAGCTTGCGTCGATTGCGCCATACGTCCCTCCAACGACGCTCGAGCAGCTGCGCCAATACCGGCAAACGTATGGGCGCTGGCATGATTGGGAAGCGTATTTTCCGCTCTTGAAGTATCGGCTGCTGACGGCAACCAAGGAGGAACTGCGCCGCACGGCCGGAATCGAGGAAGGCGTGGAGCACCGGTTGAAGGAAAAAATTACCGTTGCCGAAACGTTCGCTTCTTTCATCGCCGCCGTCAAAACGAAACGGTACACGTGGACAAGGCTGCAGCGAATGTGCGCGCACGTGCTGACCAACTTCACAAAGGAAGAACAAACGAAGACATCCGATCCTACATACATCAGGCTGCTCGGCATGAGCGAAACCGGCCGCCGCTACTTGCAGCGGGTGAAAAAAGAGCTGGCGCTGCCGCTGATTACGAAAGCGGCTAAATTGAACGGCGATCCGCTTTACGAGCAAGAAAAAAGGGCGGCCGCCGTCTATGCAGCCGCCCTTCCTGAGCCGCTGTACAGCGCCGCGCTCAAAGAAGAATACGCAACGATCCCCATTTACGCTTCCGGCATGGAGCGCAAATAACGGATCGCATCTTCAAACGTATCGACCGGGACGATTTTCATGTTCGTCCCGATTTTTTTCGCGGTCTGCACCGCCTCCCGGTAGTTCGATGACGGGGAGCCATGTTCATTCGGAGCGAAAAACACTTCCGCCCCTGCGCGGTCAGCGGCCACGACTTTTTGTGAAACACCGCCGATCGGGCCGACTTGTCCATGAATGTCGATCGTTCCGGTGCCGGCAATGTTATGGCCTTTCGTCATATCTTCTTCAACGAGCTGATTGTAAATTTCAAGCGAAAACATCAGCCCCGCCGACGGACCGCCGATCTGTTCCGAGTCAACGTCAACCGGCGGGTCGGTGCGGACGTCATAATCGGTCATGAGCGTCACCCCAAGGCCGATTTGGTTTGGATGGTGCGGGAACGGCTTCAGCCGGAGCTCGACCTCCCGCCGCTCCCCCTCGCGGACAAACGCGATGCGGACGCGGTCTCCCTCTTTTTTCTTCCGAATGTAGTCGATGATTTGCTCCGACGTTGTCAACGGCCGGCCGTCGAGCGCGGCGAGGCGGTCGCCGGCCTGCAAGCGTCCCTCCGCCGGCATGTCAGGGAGAACGTTCATCACATACACACCTTTCGGCTCATATGAAACCGGCTTCCCAGCGTGCCGGTAAGCGACGACAATCGCCGCTTCCTTTGACTGTTCCATCAGTTCTAGCTGACGCATCGTATATTCTTTGTCGCTTTCCCCTTCCTGTTTAATCTCTTCAACCGGATGCAGCTCATAAAACGGGCGGATATGGGCGAGCAAGTACGCGATGACGTTCGCCCGCCCCATGCGGACCGTCGTCAACATGAACGCCCCCGCATCGCGGTCGCCGTGCTCGACATGAACAAGCGGCGTTAACTTTTGCGCGCTTCCCGGCATCGTCACGTAATACGGCAATTTCATAAAAATAAGCAAAACGGCAAGGACGGCGCCAAAGAAAAACGCCGCTATATACGTTCGTTTCTTCATTGGTGCTTTGGCTCCTTCCACTGTTCAATCGCTTGGCGGATCGCCCCGGCTTGTTTCCGCGCTTCCTCTTCGCCGCGGGCAATAATGTCTTCGATATGGGTGAACGCCCGCGAGCTGTATTGCTCTACGCGCGGCCGGATCATCACGTCCGAGGCGAGTTCCCGATGGGCGACGAGCTCGGCTTGCAAAATATCAAGGCTCTTCCAAATGACATCCACAAGCGAGGCAATTTCCGCCTCTTTGTTCAACGGGACGACATCGACCGCGATGACAAGATCGGCCCCCATCGCCCGAACGACCGATACCGGCACGCGGTCCACGACACCGCCATCAACAAGCAGCCGCCCGTCCACCGCCGCGGGCACAAAAATGCCGGGGATCGAGATGCTCGCCCGCACAGCTTGGGCCGCATCCCCTTGCCGAAACACGACTTTTTCCCCCGTCTGCAAATCAGCGGCGATGACCGCCACCGGCGGAGAAAGCTCTTCAATCCGCCTCCCTTTCGTCAACAAACGAATGAATTCGGTGATGCGCTCACCGGCGATCAGCCCCATTTTCGGCACCGTCCAATCGAGAAAATCGTTGCGCCGGAACGACTTGGCGAGCCGATAAAGGCGGCTGAGGCCGTGGCCGCTCGCATAAAGGACAGCCACAAGCGCGCCGATGCTGCTGCCCGCCAAATAAGAAATAGGGATTCCTTCCTCCTGTAGCACTTTCAATACGCCGAGGTGAGCAAATCCGCGCGCGCCCCCTGACCCGAGCGCCAATCCGATCTTCGGCGGCACGATTCTCCCCCCCCTTTGCTACGGCGCTCCCTCGCTTTCATTTTATGGTCTAAACCGCCCCCCTATGCTCGTATATTAGGTTATATGAGGTTGTACCGCGCAAGGCCGCACGGCAAAAAAAGGGGGGAGAACATTGAAGCGAAACTGGAGAGCGAAACTAAAAACGGCGCTGCTCGCTTCCGCTGTGACGTTATTCGCCTTTTCGCTCATTTGTTATCCAAAACAGTCGCTCCAAGCATCCATTCGCGGGTTAAATATGTGGTGGGAAGTCGTGTTCCCGTCGCTCCTGCCGTTTTTCATTGTCTCGGAGCTGCTCATCAGCTTTGGCGTCGTTAGCTTTCTCGGCGTCTTGCTGGAGCCGCTGATGCGCCCGCTTTTTCGCGTCCCAGGCGTCGGCGGGTTTGCCTGGGCGATGGGGATGGCATCCGGCTACCCGTCGGGGGCGAAGCTGACCGCCCGCCTGTATCAAGAAAAACAACTGTCGACCATCGAGGCCGAGCGGCTCTCCTCGTTCACCAATTCTTCCAACCCGCTATTTATATTTGGGGCTGTTTCAGCTGGGTTTTTTAACAATCCGCAGCTTGGTTTGTTGCTGGCCGTCTCCCATTATTTAGGGAACATTGCCGTCGGACTAGTGATGCGCTTTCACGGCATCCGGAAAGAACGGGGGCAGCCGAAGCGGCGGCCGCGCTCGTTTTCGCTCCCGTATGCGCTGCGCACGCTCCACAAAACGCGGCTGAAGAATGAACAGCCGCTTGGCAAGCTGCTCGGCGATGCCGTCCACTCTTCCGTTCAAACGTTGTTGATGATCGGCGGCTTTATTATTCTCTTTTCCGTCGTCAACCAATTGTTGTATATGATGCACTTGACCGAGCAGCTCGCCCCCTTGCTGCGCCAGCTGCTCCGGCTCGTCCAGCTTCCGGAGCAGCTTGATATTCCGATTTTTTCCGGGTTGTTTGAAATTACGCTCGGCAGCCAAATGATCAGCCAGACAGATGAAGCCGAGCTGCTGGAAAAGGCGGTGGCCGTCAGCTTCGTCTTGGCTTTCGGTGGCTTTTCCGTTCAAGCGCAAGTGGCCAGCATTCTCGCTGAGGCCAACATCCGCTTTCAACCGTTTTTCATCGCCCGTTTTCTGCATGGAGTTTTTGCGGCTTCATTTACATATTTGCTTTGGGAGCCGTTGTACCTTCGGGCGGCAGGCAACGAAACCGGCAATATTCCGGTGTTTTGGCACGCCGCCGCAGAGAGCGTCTGGCACGAAAGATGGCAATGGCTGCAGCACTATGGGCCACTGGCCACGATGCTGTTTCTGTGCCTTTATATATGGCTCGCCGCCAACGCAAGCAACAAAACGCGCGGACGCTTGTGACTGCCCGCGCTGCCGGCCCCGCGGCGCCATCCGGCCGCCGGGGCGGCTCTCGATGCTTTTGCATCCCGCTTCTCCGCCGGCAAAATAAGGGATCGGCGGATCGGTTCCGCCCTTGGACAGAACAGCCTTTTCCTAGCCGTCAATCGGCGGCCATCGAGGCGAATTTCCGCTTCAGGGCCGCCTCGACAACCGGCGGCACAAGTTCGGAGATGTCGCCGTTATATTTAGCGACCTCCTTGACGATGCTTGAACTCAAAAACGCATACTGGCTGTTCGTCATCATAAAAAACGTTTCAATGTTCTCGTCCAAGACGCGGTTCATCGATGTAATTTGCATTTCATACTCGAAGTCAGACACCGCGCGCAAACCGCGCAAAATGGCGTTGGCGTTTTTGCTGCGGGCATAGTCAACAAGCAGGCCGTGAAACGATTCGACATGCACGTTTTCTAGCGTCCGCGTCACCTCGCGCAGCAGCTCCATCCGCTCCTCAACCGTAAACAGCGGCTTTTTCGAGGAATTGTTTAACACCGCCACATAAACTTTGTCAAATACTTTTGCCCCCCGTTTGATAATATCCAAATGCCCGTATGTCACCGGATCAAAGCTCCCCGGGCAAACGGCAATGCTCGCCATCGCGTTCGTCCCCTTTCTGTTCGTCAGTCCGGCGGTAAATAGTGACGCCGGTGATGCCGTATGTTTCCCGCTTCCACTGCTTCAAGCGGCCGACTTCTTCCGGCAGCTCGACCTCAGCCAAATGTTCGGCAACGACAACGCCATCGTCCTCCAACAAATCGTGATTGTCGATAAACGATAACAGCGCCGGCCACTTTTTCTCCTTGTACGGAGGATCGAGAAAGATGACGGAAAAGCGCAGGCCTCGCTTCGCCACCGCCCTCAACGCCCGCTCGGCGTCGTTGCGGTAAATTTCCGCCCGGCGCTCAAGTCCACAGGCGGCAACGTTTTTTCGGACCGTCTGCACGGCCGTTCCGTCATGATCGACGAAAATGACGCGCTCAAGCCCGCGGCTAAGCGCTTCGATGCCCAAGCCGCCGCTTCCGGCGAACAAATCGAGGCCGATGCCGCCGGCGAAATACGGACCGATCATATTAAAAACCGCTTCTTTCACCTTGTCGGTCGTCGGCCGCGTCGACAATCCTGGAACCGCTTGCAGATGCCGACCTTTGCATGTTCCGGAAATGACTCTCATTGCGTTCACCTAATTCGTTGTTTTCATGGTCGTCTTATCATGTTTATTATAGTCAAACTTGAGAATTTTTCATAGCCGCGTGTATAGAAATCAGAAAACCGTCCATAATGAGTAATGGCAACACCGTAGATGGCGTTGTTGCCAATGACGGAGAAGACTTACGTTTCCCCATAAGTTCTTCCTCCGGTTTCTCCTCTCCCTTTTCTTTTTCTTTCCGTTCCCTGTTCCGCCCCGCGCGGAGGCAAGGAATTGGAAAGGGCCTTGCGGATCGTTTGTCCGCAAGGTTTTTTTTTGATTGCAATTTCTGCAATGGGCCGGTAAAGTTATGAATGGACGATGATCGCAAGGAGGACCGTACATGATCCAGCGTTTTATCGAACTTGGCGAAGGCTATTCCGATATATATGAGCTGATGGAGCTGGCGCGCGCCAACCGCCACCGTTTATCCGGCTTTTTTGCTTTCCATACGGTGAAAAAAGGCCAGGCGGTCGTCTCCTTGGTTGTTGTGCTCCACCCAACCGACCCGGGCGACTTTCAACCGCTTTACATTTGCCGTGAAGGTGTTCCCGATCCCTCCGTCAAACCGAACAAACGGTACGATTTGTTTGCGGAAACCGCGAAAGAGCTTGGCTTTGGCGTCATCCATCTCGACGTCAAGCCGTCAACGATGTTCGCGGAACTCGACTTATATTATCAGCACTTAATCGGCATTATGCGAATGAACCGCTTCATCCCGCCGCTCCAATAGCCAAAAAAAGAGCAGGGCTAAGGCCCGCTCTTTTCTTTCATCCAAGCGGATACGGGGAGTCTTTCTCTTTCTCCCCTTTCGATTCAAACTCCAGCTTTAAAAACGGACGATACGACGGCTCAACGAGTTTGACGAACGGGAGCGCCGCCAGTTTTTTCAT
>NZ_JAFWFM010000220.1:0-4359 GCF_017515625.1 Geobacillus sp. | reverse complement strand
AATCTTCATCTGAAAGAGCGTGCAAACGTTCCGAAAGAATGTGCAAAATCCGGAACAATCCGCAAAAATTTTGCACATTATTTCCGAATCCGCCTGAAATAATTTGAAAAAGGGATTCTGAAATAATGTGCTAGTTTACACTGCATCCATACGCCGACAAATTCTAAAAGCCCGTAGCCAACGAGCATGGCGAGAAAGACGGAGCCAATCGGCACAAGAAGTCCGACGGAAATGACGAGCTTGTCATATAAGAACGGTCCCATATTCGGCTGAAACAACCATGACGGACCGATGCGAAACACCAACATGACCGCCGTGATCAGTCCTAGAACTTTCAACAGTGAAAAAACGGTTGTCACAGTATCTTTGTTCCACGTTTTTTTGTAAAACGGATAAACGGCACCGAGAGCGATCACGATCAGAGCATAATAAGGAACAAGTGCTGAAAACTGGGTGCGGATCCATGTCACAATATGATCGAGCAAAATCGATGATGTGCCGCCGATGGACACCGGAACGAAAAATACGAAAATGCCGATGGCACTAAAGACGAAAAACTTCCATGCCCCGCTGGCCGGCGTTGGTGTCGGCACGGATGGCGCCATGTTTGTATCCGTTTTCATTTTCCTCCACCCCCATTGTTCTTTTTACCCCAACTTGCGCGGCCGGAAGCATAACCGCTCCCGGTCGCTAAACACCTCGACGGAAGACCATTCCCCCTTCAGATGTACACCTTGCCTTCTTTCACCACCACCTCCCCGCCTTTGATCACCGTCTCAACATGGTTGACTCCGTAATGGTACATGATCTGCACATAATTCGGGACATTGAAAATGACCAAATCCGCCTTCTTCCCCGGCTCGAGGCTGCCGACAAGATGCGCGCGGCCGATGGCGTGGGCGGCATTGATCGTGGCGGCGGCCATCGCTTCAGCGGGAGTCATGCCCATATGCAGGCAGGCTAGGCTCATGACAAGCGGCAGCGAGACGGTCGGCGACGAACCGGGGTTGCAGTCGGTCGCCAAAGCGACGGGAACGCCGGCGTCGATCAGACGGCGGGCGTCGGCGGCTTGGGTCATGAGGAAAAACGCCGTGCCTGGCAAGAGAACGCCGATGACGCCGCCATCGGCCATGCGGCGGATTCCTTCGTCCGACGCCCGAAGCAGGTGGTCGGCGGAGATGGCGCCGACTTCGGCTGCCAGTTCCGCCCCGCCATACGGCTCGATTTCATCGGCGTGGATTTTCGGCGTCAAGCCGTGCTCTTTGCCTGCTTCGAGGATGAGGCGCGCCTGGTCGGGGGTAAAGACGCCGCGCTCGCAAAAGACGTCGTTGAACTCGGCGAGCCCCCGCCGGCTCACTTCGGGAATCATCTCGTCGATGACAAGGCGGACGTATTCATCCGGATCGTGCTTCCACTCCGGCGGAACGGCATGAGCGCCAAGAAACGTGGAGACGATATCGACCGGGTGGGTGTCGTGAAGCCGCTTGGCAATTTCCAGCTGCTTGATTTCATGCTCAAGGCTTAAACCATAGCCGCTTTTTGCTTCGACGGTCGTGACCCCATGAAGCAAAAACTGATCAAGCCGCCGCTTGCTTTCCTCATACAACATCTCTTCCGACGCCTCGCGCGTCGCTTTTGTCGTGGCATGAATGCCGCCGCCTGCGTTCATGATTTCCATGTACGTCGCCCCGCCGAGCCGCATCGTCCATTCGTGTTCGCGGCTGCCGGCGTAAACGAGATGAGTATGAGGATCGACAAGCCCAGGCGTCACCGTTTTGTCCTTGGCGTCGATGACGTCAGCTTCGGCGAGCCGATCGGCAAATTGGCGGGCCAGTTCATCGTCCGGGCCGACCGCAACGATCACTCCGTTTTCGATCCAGACGCTGCCGTTTTCGATGATGCCTAGATCGCTCATCTTCTCCTTGACGAGCGGAGCCGCGGAGCTTCCCGCCAGCGTGACGAGCTGGCGGGCGCGGCGGACAAAAAGCGGGCGCATATGGATCCCCCTTTCTACTTGAGCATCGGCATATCGATGCCTTTTTCTTTCGCCGTCCGGATGGCGAGCTCATACCCAGCGTCGGCGTGGCGGACCACACCAAGCCCCGGGTCGGTCGTCAACACCCGTTCCAACCGTTTTTCCGCCTCTTTTGTGCCGTCGGCGACAATGACCATGCCGGCGTGAATGGAGTAGCCCATGCCGACGCCGCCGCCGTGGTGAACCGACACCCAGCTTGCGCCCCCAACCGCATTCAACAGCGCGTTTAAAATCGGCCAGTCGGCGATGGCGTCGCTTCCGTCTTTCATTCCTTCCGTCTCCCGGTTCGGCGAAGCGACGGAGCCCGAATCCAAATGATCGCGGCCGATGACGATCGGCGCTTTCAGCTCGCCTTTGGCCACCATGTCGTTGATGATTTTCCCGAACTTCGCCCGCTCGCCGTAGCCGAGCCAACAAATGCGCGCCGGCAGCCCTTGGAATTGAATGCGTTTTTGCGCCATGCGAATCCAATGGCAAAGACGCTCATTGTCGCTGAATTCACGCAAAATGACTTCATCGGTTTTATAAATGTCTTCCGGGTCGCCGGATAATGCCACCCAGCGGAACGGCCCTTTTCCTTCGCAAAAGAGCGGACGGATGTAGGCCGGCACAAAACCCGGGAAGGAAAAGGCGTCGTCCACCCCTTCGTCTTTTGCCACTTGGCGGATGTTGTTGCCGTAATCAAACGTCACCGCCCCTTGCTTTTGCATCGCCAGCATCGCCCGCACATGCGCGGCGATCGACTGTTTTGCACGGGCGATGTACTGCTTCGGATCGCGCGCCCTGAGTTCGGCGGCCTCATCAAGCGTAAGGCCAGCCGGGATGTAGCCGTTTAACGGATCATGGGCGGACGTTTGATCGGTCAAGACGTCCGGAACAAAGCCCATTTCGACGAGACGCGGCAACACTTCAGCCGCATTGCCGACAAGGCCGATTGACAGCGCTTTTTTCTCTTCCTTCGCTCGTTTCGCCATCGCAAGCGCCGCCTCCAAGCTGTCGGTCATCGTGTCGAGATATTTCGTATCAAGGCGGCGCTGAATGCGGGCCGGATCGATTTCGACAGCGAGGCAGACGCCGCCATTCATCGTCACCGCGAGCGGCTGCGCCCCGCCCATGCCGCCAAGGCCGGCAGTCAGCGTGATCGTCCCGGCCAGCGTGCCGCCAAAGTGCTGGCGCGCCACTTCGGCAAACGTTTCATACGTTCCTTGAACGATTCCTTGGCTGCCGATGTAAATCCAGCTGCCAGCCGTCATTTGTCTGTACATGATCAATCCTTTTTTGTCGAGCTCATGGAAATGATCCCACGTCGCCCATGCGGGCACGAGGTTGGAGTTGGCGATCAGCACGCGCGGGGCGTCCGGATGCGTGCGAAATACCGCCACCGGCTTGCCGGATTGAATGAGCAACGTTTCATCGTTTTCTAAACGAAGAAGGGTGTCCACAATCGCCTCGTAACATTCCCAGTTGCGCGCCGCCTTGCCGATGCCGCCGTAGACGATCAACTCATCCGGCCGCTCGGCGACATCGGGATGCAAATTGTTGCTCAGCATCCGCAGCGCCGCTTCTTGAATCCATCCTTTCGCCCGCCGCTCTGTTCCCGCGGGCGGGCTGACGGTCCGTTTTTCTGCCATCGTCATCCTCTCCTTTTTCCTCTTTGCTTTTTATTGTAAGGAAGCCAAGAGGATGGAGATAGATTCTCGTCTTTTCAAGATGATCCATTTTTTTGAAATTTCTTTTTTCTTTTCGCTTCATCTATCCATTTCTTTTGATATATGTTCATTTCTTTTGAAAAAACCGCCTACCGCGGTGATGACGGTTTCAGCCGTTGTTCATCGCGGTAGGCGGTCGGCGTCTGGTTCAGTTCGGCTTTAAAGACGCGCATCAAATAATGGGCGGTGCGAAACCCGGTTTGTTCGGCGATTTCTTTGATCGACAAGTCCGTCTGCCGAAGCAGCCGTTTCGCTTCCTCAAGCCGCCGGTTGGTCAGCCACTGGCGAAACGTCACGCCGCGCTTTTTCGACAACAAATGGCTGAAATACGCGGGGCTGCGCCCGGCGGCGGCCGCGACCCGCTCAAGCGTGAGCGACGGATCGCGAAAATGCGCCTCCATATAGCGGAGGCCGCGCTCCACGGCGTCGACGCGCGCGTCTTCCTCGGCCTGCTTGGCCTCGTGGAACAACCGATGTGAACTACCCCCACTTAATTTTCTAGCGAAAATTTGAAGTGGGGGCTTCCAAAGAAGTTTGACTGCTTCAAGCAATCCTTATTCTTTGAGGCGTGTCCACTTCGCCGCTAGAGCATAAGACACTCAGGTCTACAGCTTT
>NZ_JAFWFM010000219.1:0-5874 GCF_017515625.1 Geobacillus sp. | reverse complement strand
ACGCAGGTCATGCCTGCATCGTTACCGATTCTCTCGGTGTGTCTGTTGGCAGTACTTGGCTTCCACACACAACAGACGGATCTACGCTCGATGTTTTACGGTTACAACGTTTCCTGTAACCAACTCCATACATCGAGTAGCCGTTATTGGAGTGCCTTTATTAAACGGTTTTCTCCACGCCTTTATTCTATCATACACAAAAGAAAAGGGGAACGCGCATTCCTCTCCCACTTACTCCCTTTGGTCGTTGAAGTGGGAGTCTCCTGCGCGAAATAGGATGAAGCGCCGGTTACGGGAACGAACGGAATTTTTCCGGAACGTATGGCATCGATGACGGAACCGAGACGGTCTCCATTTCCGGGTAGCGCAATGCAGTGAGCGCACCGCCGAACACACAGCCGGTGTCAATGTTGACGGTTCGTCCGACAAACCGCGGAGTTTTGACAGGCGTATGGCCATACACAACCCATGCGCTGCCGTGATACCGTTTCGCCCAGTCGCGGCGCACCGGCGTCCCGTCCGGGTTCGTTTCGCCGGTGATGTCTCCGTATAGGACGAACGTCTTGACTTTTTGATCCGTCCGCCCGATATAATCATGGCGAATGCCGGCGTGGGCGATGACAAGGCGCCCCTCATCCAAAACGGCGTACAGGGGCGCCTGCTCATACAGGCGGATAAATTTGCGGCGGATCATCTCCTGTTCGCTTGGAGGCAAGGTGCGGTACTCGGAGACGGTCGTCTCAAGACCATGGGCGATTTGCACGTTGCGCCCTAAAAAGAAGCGGTACAGCTTATTGCAATGGTTGCCCGGCACGTAGTAAGCCAGCTTTCGCTCGACAAGGGCGGAGACGATCTCGATCATGTTCAGCGATTCAGGACCGCGGTCGGTCAAATCGCCGACGAAGCCGAGCTTTCGTCCGTCGGGATGAATCGGCACCCCTTCGTCCCAATGGTAGCCGAGTGTTTCCGTCAATGCGGCGAATTCACGGAAGCAGCCATGAATGTCGCCGATGATGTCCACTTGCATCGAATGTGCTCCTTTCTCGCTATAATGGTTGTACTACCAGTATGTCCGTTCAGTCAGGAAAAGAAAAGATGAGGCGGTTTTGCCCGCCTCATCGCGGCTTTTGCGGAGGCAACGCCCAAACGGCGGAGCCCGCGGCCAGGAAACAAAGAAGTGGAGTTGAGCTTGATGGCGACAAAAAACGCCGCCTGCGGACACAGCAAGCGGCTTTATTCATCGCTCGCGAACATAAATTTCCGCGTTCGCGAATGAACGTTTAAGACGAGGCCGATCGCCAGCATATAAGTCGCCAGCGAGCTTCCTCCATAGCTGATGAACGGAAGCGGCAACCCCGTGATCGGCAAAAGTCCAATCGTCATGCCAATGTTTTGGAACACTTGGAACGTAATCATGCCCGCGACGCCGGCACATAAATAGCTGCCGTATAAATCGTTGCTCTCCAAGGCAATATGGATCATGCGATAAATGAGCAGGAAAAAGAGAGACACGACGATGCTTGAGCCGACAAATCCGAACTGTTCGGCAATAACCCCGAAAATAAAGTCGGTATGCGCTTCAGGCAAGTACACTTGTAAATTGCCGAGCCCCTTCCCGTACAGCTCCCCCGAGCCGATGGCCATCAACGAACGGATGAGCTGAAACCCTTGGTCGGTCGAATATTCATACGGTGCGAGCCATCCGTAAAACCGGTTTAATTGGTAATCTTCTTCAATGATATATTTATGAAAAAAGTCCGGAAAATAAAAGTATATGAATACAATGGATGCCACGGCCGCCACTCCGGAAAAGACGATGCCGAAAATGATGCGCCAGCGGATGCCGGAAACGAGCACCAAGGTGGCGGTGATGGCCATAAACACCATCGACATGCCCATGTCCGGCTGCTTGGCCAACAAGATGAGCGGCGGCAACACGGTGAGGGCGATTTTGCCGAGCAGCTTGAAATCATCGCGGATCATGGGTTCAGGGTATTTTTCCCGATGGTTGACGATGATGCGACTTAGGACGATGATCATAAAAATTTTCATCAGCTCGGATGGCTGAAAGTTGCCTCCAGGTAGATGATACCAACTCGTCGCCCCCTTAATGGTTACTGATCCAGGGACGTTCAATTCCAGCCCAAGCAACAGCAACATCCCGAATCCATACAAATACCAAGCGATTTGAAACAGCCGATCATAGTCAATGATCATCGTCAAGGCGATCACGACAGCGCCGATGGCGTACCATTGCAGCTGCTTGGAAGCGAAGTTGACGTTCTGCAGCTTCTCGGGAAGCATCGGCTCCGCGCTGTGAATGGCGATGGCGCTCACCACGGCCATTAAGAATAAAAGAAATAATAAGTGATAATCAAGCTTCGATTGGGAAAAACGGTCATGATCCATGGAACGATCCTCTCCATTCAAATGTACCATATACCATATTAGCGAATTGAGTCGGTTTTGCAAAGTGGGAAAAACCGCCGGCAGCATGAAGGAGTCAAAAGGCAAAAAGAAAGCGCTCATTTACATTGTTTGCCGCATCGCCTATAATAGAATTAACACCTGGTGCTAAGAATAAATGATAATTGGGAGGATGAATGAATGGTCTTATCATTGGAAGGACGTACATATGTCGTGATGGGGGTGGCGAACAAACGAAGCATCGCCTGGGGCATTGCTCGTTCGCTTCATGCTGCCGGCGCTCGGTTGGTGTTTACGTATGCCGGCGAGCGGTTTGAAAAAGAGGTGCGGGCGCTGGTCGATACGCTTGGGGATGAACGCTCCCTTCTGCTGCCGTGCGATGTGGCAAAAGACGAAGACATTGTTCAATGTTTCGCGCAAATCAAAGAACAAGTCGGCGTCATCCACGGCGTCGCTCATTGCATCGCCTATGCCAATAAAGAAGACTTGAGCGGTGAGTATATGAATGTCAGCCGCGAAGGCTTTTTGCTCGCCCATAACATCAGTGCGTATTCGCTCACCGCGGTGGCTCGTGAAGCGAAAGAGCTGATGACGGAAGGTGGCAGCATCGTCACCCTTACGTACTTAGGCGGCGAGCGCGTCGTGCAAAACTACAACATTATGGGTGTGGCGAAAGCGTCGCTTGATGCGAGCGTGAAATATTTGGCGAACGATTTGGGCAAATACGGCATCCGCGTCAATGCCATTTCCGCTGGACCGATTCGCACACTGTCGGCCAAAGGGGTGAGCGATTTCAACTCGATTTTAAAGCAAATCGAAGAACGCGCTCCGCTCCGCCGGACGACGACGCAGGAAGAAGTCGGCGATGTGGCGCTGTTTTTGTTCAGCGACTTGTCGCGCGGCATCACCGGGGAAATTATTCACGTCGACTCGGGATACCACATTTTAGGATATTAAAAACGTGCGAGCAGCCGTTCCTGTTGATGGAGCGGCTGTTTTTTGCTTGACTTGGGCAATTATTGAGATCATGGGCATACATATATAAGGTAAGGCAAGCATGGAAAAGGGGGATCGACGTGCGGAAACAAAACGTTGTGGAGACGGAGCCATTGCTTTACATTGTGCAGCCAAAAGCGATGCGGGCGGCGGCGCATATGCAAGAAACGTTTATGTGGACTAGCCGAACGCAACAGGAAGAGGAAGGAAATTCCAACGATGAACGAGGCGGCGAGGAGGAACCGACTGAATTTTTTGCCAAAAAAGAATTCCAAGCGATGGCGCTCGACGAACGGCTGGCCTTTTTGGCGGAGCTGCCCGGCCATTTGCCGCCGCTTAAATGTCAGTTTGTCACGCAGGAGCAAAGCTATGAAGGTGTGCTGAAGCAATGCACAGCGGATGAATTGGTGATCGCCGACGAGCGAGGGAACGAAACCGTTATCGGCCGCGCCGCACTTGTTTCCGTAACGATGATCGGATTTGTGCCATAACGGTTTCCCTTTCCCGCGTCGAAGCACAGCGTTGCCCGGATGCGGTGCATCGTCGGGAAAGGGATGGCCATAGTTCATGCCGCCCCCTCACTGTTGCAGGAGACATTCCCGTTTGGCTTGCGGTTTATTTTTTGAGGCTTGCCGCTTTTCTTGCTGACGATGGTCCATTTGCGCCCGGAAGGCTTGCAATTACAAAAGGCTTGTCATCATGTTTTGCTTGAGCCCGTTTGCGGTTCAAATGCGTTTTTGTCGCCGAGCCTGGCATCTGTCAGTTGCCGCTTGCAATAGTAAAAGGTTTCGAATGGCGGCCGGTTTGCACGTTCTGGGGGGGCAGGAGCGCCTTTTGCGCTTTCGGTTTGTGACGCCATCGCCTCTTTTTGTTTGGCGCTCTGTTGATCGTCTGCCAGTGAGGCGGCACGTTTTTTCTTCCGTTTTTCGTTTTTCACATTCGCTTTTTCTGTTTTGGGAGGCATTGTCCGCGCCGCTGTATTCTTTTTCGACCGTTCCGTTTCTTTTGGGTCCGTTTGAGGCGACACCGGTTGTCCGAATGCCTCTTCTGTTTGCAGTTCTGTTGTGAGAGCAGCTGTTGATTCGAATTCTTTGGCTTGCTCCCACACTTCCAATAACTCCGAAGCGACCCGCTCCCAATGATACAGCGAAACAGCCAGCTCGCGTCCTTTTTCGCCCATTCTTTTCATCAAAGATGTATTGGATAATATTTGGGCGATCTTGTCGGCGAAATCGCTTGGGTTCTCTGGGTTTTCCACGATCAGGCCATTTTCATTCGCCAAAATGACTTCTGGATTGCCGCCTCTGGCTGTCGTGACGATCGGAAGGCCTGCCGCCATGGCTTCGTAATGGACGCGCGTCAATGGCGGTTGGCTGCCTGTCGCCTGCTTTCGCGTCCCTTGGCCGATGATTTCGCTGTAAAACATATGCGGAAACATAGCATCGGCTAAGTAGACGCTTTGATACGAAGCATAGAGCGGACAAATGGAGAAATAGATTTCAAATAATGACCGAATTCTTTTGGACACGTTGTTTCCCGGTGTGCATCCAGTATGTCGGTCGGTTCGGGGAAGGACGGCGAATGGGGAGGGATCCAATCGTCGAATAGGCTGTGTTTGTGAAAACGGGCCAACCATTCAATCCGTTGCTGGAATGAGGGCTTGCTTCCGCTTGAGGAAACGTACTCCATCAAGTAGTAATAGTGGTTTTTTCGTTGAACGTAAGGTTGCTTTGTTTTTGTCCGGATCATTTTTGGGATGTGAAATCCAGTTTCATATAGTTTGGAATGAAGCAAAATCGGGAAAGGTGTTTTATCCTCATTCAGCCGTTTTAGTACGCACCTCTCACCCGTTTTTTTGTTTTGCAGAAGCCATACTTTTTCCTTTTTTAGCTCGCCGGCGATATCCACCTCGGTTTCCGACAGGCCGTAGCTGTGCAACACTTCAAACAACAGGCGGGATCGTTTTGAGGCCACGATCAGTTCCTCCTAGCGCCAATGGTCGGTTAATAAGAGTGTATGTAAAGGGAAACGAGTTGGTATAGACAGGTGCACTAGGCCATGGCGAAAAGGGGCGGCAAAAAATAAGGCCGACCGCGCTCTTTGGCGCTGGCCGGCAAGGCTTTTCTTGATTATTCTTCCTCGTCCTCGAGCTGTTTTTGTGAATCGGAACGCATGGAAGCGGGGAGATCGATCGAGGCGATGGCGGCCGCATTGATGGCCAGTGTGCGCCCTCCCTCTTCATAAAAGCGGTCAACAAGCAACGAAACAGTGTTGGTTCGCGGTTTAACATAAATCAGCCAGAAGTCCCCCCCTCTACAGGTGGGGGATGAATGGCGTTCGGTTTTTCTGTTTTTTTCTTTCTTCTTTGGATGGCAATAGAATACAATAAACATAGGAGGTGAAACCATGTATCGAACGCTGAAAACCCGTTTTCGGGCAAAGAAAGAAGTT
>NZ_JAFWFM010000025.1:0-13570 GCF_017515625.1 Geobacillus sp. | reverse complement strand
GGATCAAACTCTCCAAAGAAAGTTGATTGGCTTTTGCTTCGGCCCATGCGGACCTCCGCTTTTCGTCGCGCTTCGTTTCGTTCAGTTTTCAAGGAACGACAGTTACTATTATAAACAATCTTTCAAAAATGTCAACTACTGATTCTCTTCTAACTTATTACCGCGTTCATTTCGTCGCGGCAATTATTCATTATATGCAGTGTTAACTATTTGTCAAAAGTTTTTTTATTTCATGATTGTTCGATCGTTGCACTCCGACATTCCGTCGAAGCGGCGATTTTTATTTTATACACTATCTCACCTTATGTCAACTACTTTTTTAGGTTGAACGCTCTCCCACCTACGCTAACGCTTAGAGGTGGGAGATTTTGGGGAACACCCGCCCCACGGCAGGCTGTCAACCAAGCCATCCCCGTGCGTCCCACGGTTGGGCTGCCTTACAACGACAGCAAACGAAACCAGCCCCCACTATCTACATTCGACTTGGCCTCCCGAATCGCTTCGACTGCTGTATGATATAATTTCTTAAAAAGAATATGTTGCAAGGAGCAGACCTCGAGGATCGCTATGTATATTTTTTAAGGAGGGAAACAGCCGTGACCTATCCATTTTCTGCACTGCTTGACGGCTACCGCCGCCTTTGGCCGAACCGATCGCTGGCGGCCGGACCGCTTGATGAACAAGAAAGCCAAACTCTTTTGTATGAAACGATAAGGCAAGAGTTGCGCGATGAATGGACGCATCCGCGCGTGCGGCAATCGTCCGAAGTGAAGTTTTATTACGCCGTTAAGCGGGTGGCCGCTTCTGACTTGCCGGATGGCATGAAAGTAGCACTCATTCAAGCGTATTTGACGGTGATGGAACAATTGCAAGCCAATCATACATAAAACAGACGAATCCGGTTCACACTACTGAGCGAAAAAACATTTCTTGTTAAGGAGGATGGCAGTTATGGCGTTAATTCCGTATGACCCGTTCCGGCACTTGGAATCGATTCGCCGGGATATGAACCGCTTTTTTGCTAGTGATTTTCCATCGCTGTTCACTCATATGGATGAGCAGCACTGGATGCCGCGCATCGACATGCATGAAACGGCCAACGAATACGTCGTTTCGTGCGATTTACCGGGGCTGGAGCGGAAAGAGGATGTGCACATTGACGTGCAGAACAACATGTTGACCATCAGCGGCACGATTCAACGCCAACACGATGTAAGAGAAGAACAAATGCACCGGCGCGAACGCTTCTTTGGTCGCTTCCAGCGTTCGATCACCCTGCCGGCGGATGCGGCGACGGAAAACATTCGCGCGACGTACAAAAACGGTGTGCTTGACATTCATATCCCGAAAACAACGACAGGAACGAAAAAACGCGTTGATATCGAGTTCCATTAATGCAGAAGGGAGCGGCTTATCGACCGCTCCCCTTTTCGTTGCCCTCGCTGCTTGAGCGGATGACGAGCTCTGTCGGCACGACGACCTTTTTGCAAATCGCTCGTTTCGTCGTCAACCGTTCGATGAGCAGCTCAACCGCTGTTTCACCCATAAATTCTGTGTATACTTTCACCGTCGAAAGCGGCGGGTGAAGAAATGCTGCCGTCGGAATATCATTGAATCCGACAATCGCCGCCTCTTCCGGAACAGCGATCCCGGCTTCATGCAGCGCACGCAGGGCGCCAATCGCCATCGAATCACTGGCAATGAAAAACGCCGTCGGCAAGTCGCCGCCTGAAACAGCCTCTTTCATCAGCCGATAGCCATCTTCAGCAGTGAAGGCACCGATCCATACATAGCGGGAATCATACAGCCCTTTGACATACAAATATTCGTAAAACGCCGCTTCGCGCTCATCGCGGATCGGCGTTTCCCCGTCGAAATATTCACGGCCGCCGATATAACCAATTTTCGTATGCCCCAACCGAAGCAAATAATCAAGCACTGTCACCGTCGCTTGACGCAAGTCGATGACGACTGAATCAAACCGATGCTCATCAGGCGAACAGTCGACAAACACAATTTGTTTGGCCCCGGCGGCAAAAACCTCGACTTCCTTCGGCCCGAATTTTCCGACAGCGATGATGCCATCGAGCGCCTCCATCCGTTCAATCGGATAGGCACCGTTTTGTTTAAACAATTTGACGAGTTCGATGCCGCGGTCAAAACACTCTTTTTCCACTCCGAGGCGAATCGCCATATAATACGGGTCATCGATTTCCTGGCGCTCCGAATACCAGTGAATGAGCCCGAAGCGAAACGATTCGCGCGCTTGCTGGCTTCGTTCCCGCAATGTTTTGTAGTTCAGCTCTTGGGCGACTTCAAAAATGCGCCTTCTCGTTTCATCGGAAACGGACAGCGTCGCATCGTAATTAAGCACGCGCGACACCGTCGCGACCGAAACGCCGACTTTTTCCGCGATTTCTTTTAACGTAGCCATCGTCTGTTTGCGATCCCTTCCTTATGTTTCATATGAAACGCGTTTTTTCGCCGCATTTAAACAAGAGACGACATGCGCTCCACCGCGTGCTGCAGAAAGCGGCGAAACGCATCCTTCCCTCGCTTGTCCCGCTTAAACACCCCGGCATGTTCCAACACGGTCACAAACCGTTGTCCGACTTCGTGCCGCAAAATGTCATGGACGTTGTCCTTCGTGATGTCCGGATAGGCCGAGTGAATGGCTTCGCACCAATCCCAATGTTTATGCATCGACTCGTCCCAGTCTTCTTTTTTTGTCCGATGCACGAGATAATCGGCCAGCGTCTCCAGTTCCACGGCAAGCCGTGCCGGCAGCACCGCCAGCCCCATCACTTCGATCAAGCCGATATTTTCTTTTTTAATATGATGCAATTCTTCATGCGGATGGAAAATGCCGTACGGATGTTCCGCTGATGTCCGATTGTTGCGCAACACGATGTCCAACTCAAACAAATCGCCGCGCCGCCGGGCGATCGGGGTGATCGTGTTGTGCGGAACATCGCCGCTGTAGGCCATAATCTCGACGCTTGGGTCGCTGTACGTCCGCCATGTTTCATACAAAAAGGCAGCCGCATCCAACACGTCCTCTTTTGGTCCAGTCAAACGGATGACGGACATCGGCCAGCGCACAATGCCGGCTGTGACCGACGGAAACGATGGCAGCGGGATACACTCTTCGATCTCCGCCTTTTCCATCGCAAACGGATAACGCCCTCCTTGGAAATGGTCATGCACTAAAATCGAGCCGCCGACAATCGGCAAGTCGGCGTTCGAGCCAATGAAATAGTGCGGGAACTTTTCGACGAAATCGAGCAAGCGCTCAAGCGTCTTCCGCTCCATTTTCATCGGCACATGTTCGGCGGAAAAGACGATGCAATGTTCATGATAGTACACGTAGGGAGAATATTGGAAATACCACTGTTCATCCAATAACGTGATCGGGATGACACGGTGATTGGAACGGGCGGGATGACGCCACGTTCCTTCATACCCTTCGTTTTCTTTGCATAATACACATTTTGGATACGAGGATGACGGCATCTCTTTTAATTTGGCGATTTCCTTCGGGTCTTTTTCCGGCTTCGCCAAGTTAATGGTGATATCCAATTTTCCATAGATGGTTGACACTTTCCAGTGCTGATTGTTGGCGATGCGCGCCGTTTGAATGTAATTGGACGCTTGGCTCAACGAATAAAACCAGTCCGTCGCCTCCTGCGGGCTGCGGCGGTATCGCTCGTAAAAGGCGCGGATCACTTCCGACGGCCGCGGCATGACGCAGTCCATCAGTCTCGCATCCCATATATCGCGCTCGGTTGTGGTATTCGTTTCCAACAATCCTTGTTCATACGCCCAACCAATCATAGCGTCCAATACCGGGGCCGGCGAGGCCAAGGGAACGTCCTTGACCTCGGCCGGCTGCCATTCCGTGAGTCGGAGCGTTGCCAGCAGGCGGTTGCGCGCGTACACCACATCTTCCGGCGCTAAAAGGCCGCGTTGCTCGGCATAACGGATCAGTTGTTCAATCGCCGCAAAAATCGTTTCCATGTTTACACACCCCGATATCCGTTTGGCCGCGCTTTGTGCCACTCCCACGCCGAGGCGACGATATCCGTAATGGACAAGTATTTCGGCTCCCAGCCGAGCTCGCGCTTTGCTTTTTCCGATGAAGCGACAAGCCGCGCCGGGTCGCCCGGCCGCCGCGCCACGACGCGGGCAGGGATCGGGTGTCCGGTCACTTGCCGCGCCGCTTCGATCACTTCTTTGACGCTGAAGCCATTGCCGTTGCCGAGATTGTACACGTCACTGGACGCTCCATTCCGCAGTTTTTCAAGCGCCAACACGTGGGCATCGACGAGATCAAGCACATGGATGTAGTCGCGGATGCACGTGCCGTCGGGCGTGTCGTAGTCATCGCCGAAAACGGAAATTTCCTCGCGCTGGCCAAGCGGCACTTTTAAAATCAATGGAATCAGATGCGTCTCCGGGTTGTGGTCCTCACCGATTGTCGTGCCGTACGCCCCGGCGACATTAAAGTAGCGGAGCGAAATCGAGCGGATGCCGTAGGCGCGGTCCGCCCATTTCATCATTTTTTCCATCGCCAGCTTTGTTTCTCCGTACGCGTTTGTCGGTTCGGTCGGATCGGTTTCGATGATCGGGATTTGTTTCGGCTCCCCATACACGGCGGCGGTTGAAGAAAAGACGATTTGCTTGACACCAAATTCCTTCATCACTTCAAGCAGCACTTGTGTCCCGTACACGTTGTTGTCGTAATACTTCAGCGGCTCTTCCATGCTTTCACCGACCAATGAGTTCGCCGCAAAATGAATGACCGCCTCAATGTCATGCTGGCGAAACACCTTGCGCAAAAAATCGCGGTCGCGAATATCGCCTTGGCAAAACACAGCATCACGGTGAACCGCCTCCCGGTGCCCCGTCTGCAAGTTATCCACCACGACCACGCGCTCCCCTTTTTCAAGCAGACGGTACACCGCATGGCTGCCGATATACCCTGCCCCTCCGCAAACCAAAATCATCGGCTCATCTCCTCCAGTTCCGTGAGTTCTCTCGCCCCGTCACCAACGTCAACGACATAAAAGCTTGCTTCATAACCGATTTTTTCGGCATACGCGTTTCCGACCCGTTCAATGAAATCTTGAACGCATGCCTTTTTCACAATGTTCACCGTGCAGCCGCCGAATCCGGCTCCGGTCATGCGCGCCCCGACCGTTCCTTCGTGCGACCATGCGGCCTCCACGAGCGTATCAAGTTCGGCTCCGGTTACTTCATAGTCATGGCGCAGCGACAAATGCGACTGTTTCATCAACTCGCCAAAGCGGACGAGGTCTCCCTGCTCAAGCGCCTGGGCGGCTTCAAGCGTCCGCTCGTTTTCCGTCACCGCATGGCGAGCCCGCTTTCGTTCAAGCGGAGAAAGAAGATGTTCATAACGGGCCAGCTCTGCGCTTGTCAGCTCGCCGAGCGAGGCGATGTTCCGCACGCTTTGCAGCTTCGCGAGCGCCGCCTCGCACGTCGCCCGCCGCTCGTTGTACGCCGAGTCCGCCAGGCCGCGCTTTTTGTTTGTGTTCGCGATGACAATCGAACAATCGTTGAGCACGAGCGGCAAATAGCGGTGCTCGAGCGTCTGGCAGTTTAACAGAATGGCGCAATCTTGTTTCCCCATGCCGACGGCAAACTGATCCATAATGCCGCAATTGACGCCGATGTATTTATTTTCTACGGTTTGGCTCATTTTCACAAGCTCTAGCTGATCAAGCCCGCGCCTGAACAGTTCGTTGAGCATCACCGCGGTCACAAGCTCAATCGACGCGGATGACGACAGTCCTGCGCCGTTCGGGATCGTGCCGTAATACAAAATGTCCAATCCGGTCTCAAGCGGACGTAACGCTTGAAACGCGGCCAAGATCCCTTTCGGGTAGTTCGCCCAACCGTGCTCGCTCTGGTATGACAAGTCATCGTAAGAGACCGTGATCACTCCCGTTTCCGGGAAGTTTTGCGAATAAAAGCGGACAAACGGCTCATCCGTTTGCCGGACAAGCGCATACGTGCCGATCGCAAGCGCGCACGGCAGCACATGCCCGCCGTTGTAATCCGTATGCTCACCGATCAAATTGACGCGGCCGGGGGCGAAGAAAGCGCGGATGCCTTCGCCCAAGCCGCCGAAAAGTTCGATAAATTGCTGTTTTAAGATGGGGATCATGAGAGGGCCTCCTTCAAGCTTTTATAGTAAATATTATAGTTAATAATTTACTAAAAATCAACAGCGAAACAAAATCTTTTTTAATACGTATAATCGTTTGAGCATTTATTCACCTTAATAAATATAGGAAGGAGGCGGAGCGGAGATGGAAACGCGACAGATGTTGAAACAAGAACTCCAAACCATCACCCACTGGGAACACTCCCAAAAAGACCTATGGTTTTGGGAAAAGCTCGGCCGCTTGCCGTTTCAAGTGCTCGATAAGCTGACGCCAAAAGCCGTCCATCGAAAACTCGGGCAGCTGCTTGATGAATTGGGCAGCTATATTCAAAGCGGCGGGCAATACTTAGTGAATGAAGGAAAGGTATTGGACAAGCTTGGCGTATCGTCGTTGGCCGAAGTGCCGCACTTGCCGCTTGCGACGATGGATCGCGTTTGCGACGAGTTGATCGATGAGCGCGTCACGTTCGCCCAGCTGCAAGGGGCGGCGACTGGAATGGGCGGGGCGCTGACGCTGGCGGTGGACATCCCAGCGCTTCTCGGCTTAGCGCTGAAAACGCTGCAAGAGATCGCCATCGTGTACGGATATGACCCGAAGGAAAAAGAGGAGCGCGTGTTTGTCGTCAAATGCCTGCAGTTTGCCACGGCGGACATCGTCGGGAAAAAAGCGATTTTGGACGAACTTTCGTCGTTCTCCAATGAACGCGGGCGCGTCTTTTCCGAACTGCAAGGCTGGCGGGAAGTGATGATGACGTTCCGTGACCAATACGGGTGGAAAAAGCTGTTTCAAGCCGTTCCGATCATCGGTGTCATTTTCGGTTCGCTGTTTAACAAATCGTTTATGGAAGACATCGCCGAAACCGGGAAGATGCTCTATCGGAAGCGTCGCATCATCGAGAAGCTCAAACAGTTTGAACCCGGCATCTAAGACACCGGGTTCAATTCGTTTATGACAGGTGCATAGGCTCGAGCGACAGCATCCCTTCTTATCGTTGAACAGCTTTCAATCGCCACATCATGCTGATAAAATCGCCCAAGCGGTGCGGCACCGCCACTCCGGCATACATCAGCTCGTCGCCGCCGTAGACGCCAAGGCCTTCGATTTCATAGTCTTGATTCGGGTCAAGCCCTTTTAAGCGCAAGTGCGACAGCGGGGCGTTCGCTTCGGCCAGAACGCGGAAGTAGGCGACGAGCGCTTCCGACTGATCTTCCGAGACGAACATCCATGCCGCCTCGTTGCCTTCAAACGGGCTGAGCAGCCGATAAAACGTGCCGAACTGGACGAGGCGGCGCACATCTTTGTAAAACGCGACTTGTTCCTTAATGATTTGTTTTTCTGTTTCCGTCAATTTCGTGATATCGAGCTCATAGCCGAAGTTGCCTGACATCGCCACATGGCCGCGCGTCTTGAGGGACGTCACCCGCCCGACTTGATGGTTCGGCACGGCCGAGACGTGGGCGCCCATGGCGCTCACTGGGTAAACGAGGCTTGTACCGTACTGGATTTTCAGGCGCGAGACAGCGTCAGTGTTGTCGCTCGTCCATGTTTGCGGCATATAATAGAGAATCCCCGGGTCAAACCGCCCTCCGCCTCCGGAGCAGCTTTCAAACAAAATGTGCGGAAAACGCGCGGTGATCTCGTCCATCACGCGATAGAGCCCAAGCATATAGCGGTGCGACGTTTCGCGCTGGCGCTCGGGCGGCAGGGCGGCCGAACCGATTTCCGTCATATGGCGGTTCATGTCCCATTTCACATAAGTGATGGGGGCGCTCGCAAGCACGTTCGAGATCGTTTCAATCATATAGTCGCACACGTCTTGGCGGGAATAATCGAGCACAAGCTGGTTCCGTCCTTCAGAGCGCGGGCGGTTCGGCACATGGAGACACCAGTCGGGATGTTTCCGATACAGCTCGCTGTTTGGCGACACCATTTCCGGTTCGATCCATAAGCCGAACTGCAGCCCGAGTTCGTTCACTTGTTTCGCCAGTCCGTTCAGGCCATTGGGGAGTTTGCGCCGATTGACCACCCAATCACCGAGGGAACGGCGGTCGTCATCGCGTTCGCCAAACCAGCCGTCGTCAAGCACAAACAGTTCGATGCCAAGCTCCGCCGCTGTTCGGTCGATATTCATGATCTTTTCTTCATTGAAGTCAAAATACGTTGCTTCCCAGTTATTGATCAAGATCGGGCGTTCGCGGTCGCGGAACGCGCCGCGCGCTAGGCGGGTGCGGTACAGTTCGTGGTACGTTTGCGACATTCCGTTTAACCCTTGATCGGAGTAGACCATAACGACTTCCGGCGTTTGGAACGACTCGCCCGGTTCCAATAGCCACGTAAAATCAAACGGATTGATGCCCATCGAGACGCGGGCAGTGCGGAACTGGTCCACCTCGACTTGGGCGAGGAAATTGCCGCTGTACACCAAGCTGAACCCGTACACTTCGCCTTGATGTTCATCGACGTTTTTGGCAGCGAGCGCAATAAACGGATTTTGTTGGTGGCTGCTCGCGCCGCGGCGGCTTTCCGCCGCTTGCACGCCGGTCAGAAGCGGGAGCCGCTCGATCCAGCGCTCGCGCCCCCACGCTCCGGGGAGATGGATCCAATCATAGTCAGCAGTTGGGAAATCGACGCTCATACTGAGCGCGCGCAGTAGCTTTAACCGCTCGCCGCCTTTGTTTTCAAAATGGGCCGCGCGCGTGATGACGTTCCATTTTTCATACGCCGTATACTGCAACGTGACTTCTAGACCGATCAGCGCATCTAAAAGGACAATTTCAAGCGTCTCCGCTTCCTGTTCATGCTCCACGTATGTCGCCGGCAGCCCGTTCAGTCTAGGCTTCCCTTTGTAAATGCGGTGCGTTTTGTAGCGCAAATCGGTCACCGTCGAGCCATTCTCAAGCTGCACTTGATACGCCGGAGCCCGGAAATCGGTATTCCCATAGGCTGGATATTCTTGTGGCAGCGTATCGAGCGAAAACGTGCGGTCGGATGGGTCGGGGTTAGGGGAAAACGCGCGATCGAGCCGTGGAAACGCCTCCGCGCCCCGAACAGCGCGCACCGCTTTTCCCCAATAAACATGCGCCAAATAGCCGGAGCGGAAAAGCTGCATCACGTAGCTTGCCTTGCCCGCCCGCAAATGAAACTGCTTCGTTTGCGGATTGTATGTAACCGCCATCCTCTTCCCTCACTTTGATTTTTTATTTAAATTTTACTTAATTTTTATGAAAAGATCCATCAAAAAAGCGCCTGGATTCAGGCGCTCATCATTTCCTTTATGATCATTGGTTCACTTCGCTCCTTCCTCTGCCAACACCGCTCGTCGCAGTTCCTTGTCGAGTTCTTTCTCATACACGTCCCGCTCTTCCCCCGTCCACCCTAAATACCGCGCCATAAACGCGATAACCGCTTCTTTTTCCCGCCGGACGGCGTCGATGTCAAACAACAGCGCCCCGGTGCGGCGGATGAAGTAGTCGACTGGTTTGACCGCCATTTCTTCCTCGATGGCGTAGACGAGGCGGACGAACGTTTCGCGCGTTAAGCCGGACGAGCGGTCGTACTCGCTGCTTAACGCAAACAACCGGTCGACATTTGTGCCGTACTGTTTTGCCAGCCGCGCCCCTTGTTCTTCTGTCAGCCCATAGCGCGCCGCTTCCTTCGCCTTTTCGGCGATGAAGGCCGGCAGCCGATGCGAGCCGCCGACATCGCCGCCGGAAATTGGCAGCTGTTTCGTTTGGCACGGGCGGAACGTTTTTCCCTCTTCTTTTTCCAATTGTTTGGCGACGAGGTCAACGACCGTTTCTGCCATTTTCCGATAGCCGGTCAGTTTGCCGCCAGCGATCGTGATGAGGCCGGATGGCGATGTCCAAATCTCGTCTTTGCGGGAAATTTCCGACGGGTCTTTCCCTTCTTCATAAATGAGCGGACGGACGCCAGCCCAGCTCGACTCGACATCATCAGCGGTGATGCCGACGGACGGGAACATGTAGTGAATCGCCTGCAATAAGTAATCACGGTCTTCTTCGGTCATGGCCGGATGAGCAGGATCATCGTCATAAAATGTATCGGTTGTGCCGACATACGTTTTCCCATCCCGCGGAATGGCAAACACCATCCGGCCGTCCGGGGTGTCAAAATAGACGGCCTGCTTGAGCGGAAAACGCTTTTGATCGATGACGATATGGACGCCTTTTGTCAGCCGAAGCCGCTTGCCGGTTTTCGATCCGTCTTTGTCGCGCAGCGCATCAACCCACGGTCCGGCGGCATTGACGACTTTTTTGGCGCGGATGTCATATACTCGTCCGCCGAGCAAGTCGCGGCAGCGGGCGCCGATGATGCGGCCGCGCTCGTCATACAAAAACTGTTCGGCTTTGACATAGTTGACGGCGTCGGCGCCAAGCTCGACCGCTTTTTTGATCACTTCGATCGTCAAGCGGGCATCGTCGGTCCGATACTCGACGTAATAGCCGCCGCCGATCAGGCCGTCGCGCTTTAAGAGCGGCTCTTTTTCCAACGTCTGTCGGGCATTAAGCATCGTGCGCCGCTCGCTTGGCTTGACGCCAGCCAGCCGGTCATACAGCCAAAGGCCGACCGACGTGCTCCATTTGCCGAACGTTCCGCCGCGGTAAATGGGCAGCAGCATCCACTCCGGTGTGGTGACGTGCGAGCCGTTTTCATACACAATCGCCCGTTCGCGCCCGACTTCCGCGACAAGCTTCACCTCGAACTGCTTTAAGTAGCGCAAGCCGCCGTGAACAAGCTTCGTCGACCGGCTTGACGTGCCGGCGGCGAAATCTTGCATCTCGACAAGCGCGACCGTCATGCCGCGCGAGATGGCATCCAAGGCGATGCCGCACCCGGTGATTCCCCCGCCGATCACCAACAGATCGTATGGCTTTTCGCTCATCGCTTCGAGAACGTTGTTCCGCTGTTTGCTTGAGAATGCCATGCATGATTCCTCCTTTTGAAAAAGACAAAAAGAGACCATTGCAAACACGATAAGCCTTCGCCTACCATGTGTGCATGGTCTCTCCTTGTCTCCTGACTGATGATTAACTTGTTGCTTTTATTATAGCAGACTGCGGCCGATTTGGCCAGCTCAACGCATTATCCATTGTAGTGGCGCCATAATGTTTCGTTGGACGTGGTCACCGCCACCGCCCCAGCTGCAAGCGCCTGCTCGACATCGTCGACCGTGCGGATGAGGCCGCCGGCGTAAATCGGTTTTCCCGTCCGTTCTTTCACTTCGCGGATGATGTGCGGCATGGCGCCCGGAATGACTTCGATGCAGTCCGGATTCGTTTTCGCAATCATCTGATAGCTTTTCTCCAACGCGTGTGAATCAAGCAAAAAGATGCGCTGCACGGCCAAGACTCGTTTTTGCCGCGCCTTCATAATGACGCCCGCTTTCGTGGAAATGAGGCCATGAGGGCGGAACTCTTGGCAAAGGTATTCCGCCGCATGTTCATCATGGCTCAGCCCTTGCACCAAGTCGACGTGAATGAGCAACTCCTTGCCA
This sequence comes from Geobacillus sp., assembly GCF_017515625.1. NCBI lineage: Bacteria > Bacillati > Bacillota > Bacilli > Caryophanales > Anoxybacillaceae > Geobacillus > Geobacillus sp. The sequence goes on along the minus strand of NZ_JAFWFM010000025.1, from coordinate 1,867 downwards.
TGCCGGCACGCATAGGCAAAGATGCTTTTTAACTGGGCAATATGTACCTCAAGCAATACACCGACCGTGTACCCGCTTGACAAAAAGGCGTCAAATTGCTTCATCGTTTTAATGGCCGGAATGATGCGCTGTTTCGCTTCCATTTTCTTTTCTTCGATTCATCCTCTCATTTTGTCGATCTCATCTAAGCATGACAGTGACATCATTGTCCGCGGTTTGCATGTCGCGATTTTCACCCCGCGCTTGCGGAACTTCTCGACAACGTAATGAATCGCTTTTTTGCCTGCCGTCTCTTCGCCATGGGAATGTCCCATGTCTCTCACTCTCCTCCTATTCCGCTTTCGGAATGACCAGTTCGACCGTCGTTCCTTGATCGATCTCGCTTTCCACTGTAATTTGCCCGCCGTATTTATCGATGATTTCCTTGGCGATGGAAAGCCCGAGCCCGACGCCGCCTTGTTCGCGGCTGCGCGCCTTGTCGACGCGATAAAAGCGCAAAAAAACGTTTTTCAGCTCGTCTTTCGGAATGCCAATGCCATGGTCGCGGACGGCGACCGTCACAAATGGCCCTTCCTCTCGCAGAGAAATGGTGATTTTTTTCACCCGTTGAGAATATTTTACCCCATTGTCAAGCAAAATGAACAGCAATTGTTCAAAATGATGCTTGGCCATCGCCAGACGCGGCAGCGGCGTTTCCGGCTGATCAACAAGAAACTGAAAATCGGGATGCAAAACGCGGAAATTTTTCACGATTTGCCCGATGGCCGCAGCAGCGTCAATAGGAGCAATCTCTTTTGGAATCACGATCGCCTCAGCGCGCGACAAGTCAAGCAGTTCAAGGACGAGGCGCTTGAGCCGCTCCGCCTCTTTCATCGCCGCCTCAAGCGATTCTTCCAAAATCTCCGGGTTGTGCTTCCCCCACCGTTGCAGCAACGAAAGATGGCCTTGCAAAATGGCAAGCGGCGTGCGCAATTCATGGGACGCATCTTCGACGAATTGCCGCTGCATGGCAAAGGTGCGCTCAATGTCATCCATCATGCTGTTGAACATTATCATCAGCTCGGCCATTTCATCGCGCGCCGGGGGCACATCAATCCGCTGTTTCAGCCCGTTGTTTTTGATGTCGGCCATCGTTTCCGCCAACGTTTTTAGCGGTTTGACGAAACGTTGCGCCATAAACCGCCCGGCGAAGGCGCTCGCCGCCATCGCGCCAAAACCGATCACCGTCATAATAAGGAAAAGCATGTTCGTTACTTGTTGAAACTTCGTCAACCGGCGGACGATTTCAATCGTTCCGCGCAAATGTCCGATATGAAGCGGCTTGCGCAGCAGCAAAAACCGTTCGTTGTTGACGAAATGCTCATCCATTTTCAACCGGTCGGGCATATCGCTTGGCGAGAGCGAGACGGCGGCGCCGTTTGACACCGAGACGACGACGTTTCCCTTCTCGTCGGTGACACGGATGAGCTGATAGCGCTCATTCAGTTTTTCCAAAAACGAACGGCGGCGGCGAACATCTTCCCATGATATATTACGTTTTTCCGCGTAATACGTTTCAATTTCCGCCACCGTTTGTTCCATTGTTTTTTTTTCTTCGTTCAGCAGCCATTGCTTGACAATGTGGTATTGCAAAAAGGTAAAGACAAAGTACGTAATAAAAATCGCTCCGGCAGACAAGATGGTCAGCTTCCCCTTCAACGAGAGCTCGCGGGGGCGGAATCGCTTCATGGCCGCATCACATATCCAGCGCCGCGCACTGTTTGGATATATCGTTCCTTATCGTGTTCATCGAGCTTTTGCCGCAAATAGCGGACATAGACATCGACGACGTTCGTCTCCACCTCGGCGTCAAACCCCCACACTTTGT
>NZ_JAFWFM010000218.1:0-28883 GCF_017515625.1 Geobacillus sp. | reverse complement strand
GTCCACCATGTGCATACGTGTCAAGGATGTGGGGCTTCTTTGCGTGAAGTCAAACCGTTCAAAGTCGATATCCGTCAAGTGTTTGATGTCCCTCCTGTGACGATCGAGGTGACACAACATGAACGTGAAGTGACTCACATTTCGCACCCTAACAAGGTCAAAACAAAGGATTTTTTATTTAGTTTTTCAGAATAACTTTTTGATCAACACAACGAGCGATGGCAATCCTTTTTTTACCATCACTGGTCGTTCCGTATCACGTTACACGTAGATGCTCTCATCCATGCCCAATCCCTGCAGAATCCTTCGCTGATCAGGGGTAAGGGAGCGATCCAGTGAGCGTTGGATGCGCCCATCCGGCAGCTTGAACAGGACGACGTTCACATATTGAAACAGCTGAAAAATCGCCTGTCCCGTCGGCCGGGTCAGCTTGCGGCCTCCAGGACCCTTCAACGGGTGTTCTGGAGTAATAAACTGACGCACTCTCAAGGATTCATTCGACATCGGAACGAAAAAATCCTCCCGATTTTCGTCGAGAGGGTGCGAAATGTGAGTGATAAGCATTTTTCTTTTGCTTTTTTCATCTTTCGGTATGATAGAAATGTAAGTAAAAAGTAGGTAAGGAGGCAAGATCATGAGCAAAAAAGTATTGATTGTAACGGGAGATGCGGTAGAAGCGCTAGAAGTGTATTATCCATATTATCGTTTATTAGAAGAAGGATATGATGTAACGATTGCGGCGCCGAAGAAAAAGAAATTACAGACGGTTGTGCATGACTTTACTGGCTGGGATACATATGAGGAAAAACAAGCATACCTGATTGAGGCGCATGCGGCGTTTGCCGATATCGATCCAACGCAATACGACGCAATCGTCATTCCAGGAGGACGCTCACCAGAATACATTCGTCTTGATGCGGACCTTCAACGCATTGTTAGACATTTCTTTGAAGCGAATAAACCGATCGCTGCGATTTGCCATGCGTCCCTCATTTTCGAAACAATGCCAGATTTGTTGAAAGGCCGCAGCTTGACTGCTTACATCGCTTGCAAGCCAGGCGTGGAAGCACTAGGGGCAACGTATGTGTCTGACAGCACAGTACATGTCGACCAAAACCTCGTTTCTGCACATGCTTGGCCGGACTTGCCTGGTTTCATGCGCGAATTCATTCGCTTGCTTCAAAAATAATGATCAAATCCCCTCAAGGCAACTTGAGGGGATTTTTATTTCACACCACACCGGCGATTAACATCATCAAATCGCCGCGGTTATAGCTCGTTTGGAAAATCCACTGCAGATGTCCGTTGGTCAAAATAAACAATACGCTGACGAGCGAAAGGATAAAGCCAACCACATTGACAAACGTCATGCGTTCTTTTAACAGAAAATACGACAAGATCACAATAACGGCCGGATTCAACGCGTTCACAATCGCCGCATTCATCGGTGATGTATATTCCAGTGCTCCGTAAAGAAGCAGGTTATAGCCAATAATGCCAAGAATACCGGTAATGCTTAATGGCAGCCAAAATTGCTTCATGATTTCTCCGTAGCGCGGCCGTTCCAAAAAATAGGAGATGGGAAGAAGGAATAAGAACGCGACACTCCAACGAATGAATGTGAGCCATAAAGGACCAATTTCTGCGACGACGTATTTCCGATTAAGTAATTGCCAGCCCAAAATAAGTTGGCCAACACTAAAAAGATTTTCTCTTTCATCTAATTTCTCTCCTGTCTCGTCTGCTAATATCCATTATTTTACTTAAATATACTTCGTGATGTGTGTAATATCCTCCTTAATGTTTATTTCACCGCTAACATTATTGCCAGGATCTCGTCAGTACTTTCTCTTTTTTGTCACTAAATCACAAAATTTGGTGATGAACCTTTTTGGGATATATTAGAAATAAAATAAAATAATTTCCTTTAATGGGAATATCTTTTAGAAAGAAGCTTTCCCTTGCATTCACGGATCGATGATTTGGGAGAAATCGCCTTTTTTCACCAGCCTTCTGTATAAGTTGAAATTTTGTTTTACATCCAGTAGAGCGTCCACCGCATTCTATCAAAATGACTTGTTATGAAGGAAAACAGAATCGAACAATCGGAAAATCTTTATTGCAACTTATATAGGTACTGGCCTAAGCAACGGGCGTTTTTTCTGCATACAGTGGGACTAAAGCAAGTGGAAGGAGGGAAGCAAGATGAGCCATCTCCAAGCAGCGGATGAACGCATTTGGCGGCCGCACCCGTTTTTCTTCGGCGCTCCGTTTTTTGGCGGCTTTTTAGGCGGTTTGCTCGGGAGCGCATTAGTTCCGCTGTTTTTCTATCCGTTGTGGTATGTCCCCATTTGGTGGTGAGAAACCGGCAAGGGTTGGGCGGACGACCCACCCTCTTTTCTTGTTTGTTGCATATGAATACAGTGTAGCATTCTAGCTTTGGGGAAAGGAGAAGGAACGATGCCATTTCCAGGATTGTTGTTTGGCGCCCCATTTGTCGGCGGCTTCTTGGGCGGACTGCTCGGCGGCGCGTTAGCTCCGCGTCCGTTTTACCCGTATCCGCCGTATCCGCCGTATCTGCTGTATCCGCCGTATCCAGACTGGTGGGATTGATCGTCTATTCATGAAAGAATAAGCATCCCTGTGGAACAAGAAGGGGTGCTTATTCAATGATCTCGGTGTCGCGGATGCGGACGTCGGCTGTTTGCAGCATGTTCCACACGGATTCGGATGGCGCTGCCATCCCTTTCTCCCCTTTCTGCACCCGGTCTTCTTAACGGATTGAGAAAGAGGATGTCCTTTTGCTGTTCGGACATCCTCTTGCTTTGTTATTGCATGACATTCCCTTGATAAGGGAGCTGATTCGTATACCCTTGGAACTGCTGGTACATTTGCTGAAGCTTTTGCGGATCGGCGGCTTCAAGTTTGTACCAGCCTTTTTTGAACATCAAGTTATACAGTTCGCGCTGGCAGTTTTGTGTTTCTGTGAAAATGTTCATCATTTCTTGATATAACGGTTGGTTGCTCGCCTCATGCAAGTACACGCTGTATGCCGACGTCATGTATTTTTCTGTTGTCAACATGTCGTTCAAAAAATCGCGTTCGTTCATTTGCGGCGTTTTCGGCACTTGCGTCTCTGGATTTTGCACTTGTTTTTGGTTCATCGGGCGTCCCTCCCTCTAGAAATGTTCCTTTCACATCACCGGCGGCTGCGGCGGGTTTTGCAAATGACGCAAAATCATGTTGTAATGGCGCTGATGCATTTGCCCGGCGCGCTCGATCGCCTGCACCACCTCGGGGTCCCGGCATTGCGCGGCGAAAAAGTGCGCCTTTTTCGCCGCGAGCAAGTTCCACGACATCATATCGGAAAAATACATGGCGTCTTTTGATGACACCATTTGCGGCGGCTCGGGCATCGCGGTCTGCGGGTTCATTTGCGGTTGTTGCTGCATCGCGTTTCGCTCCTTTCATGGTTTGTTCGCTTGTAGATTGTGCAGTGAGTGGAAAATTATTCACATATAAAAGATAAACCGTGCGGAAAAAACATATTCAATCGGGCGGAAACATGGTACAATAAGGATGATGAATGCGTTTCCGTACAAGGAGGCTTGCAACAGTGGAACAGCTGATGCGCGACTTTTTTTGTTCTTGTCCAAAAATAAGACGTTGACCCGGTTGGCGAAGCGATACGGCCTCCGCTTCGGCGCGTCAAGGTTTGTCGCCGGCGAAACGATTGAGGAAGCGGTGCATGTCATCCGCCGGCTGAACGAAAAAGGGCTGGCCGTGACGGTCGACTACTTGGGAGAGTTTGTCGATAACGAGCAAGAAGCGAACGAGATGGCGAACCATTGCCTAGAGGCGATCGACGCGATCAGCCGCGAGAAGCTGAATTCGCAACTGTCGCTGAAAATGACGTCGATGGGGCTTGACATTTCCGATGATCTTGTCATGCGCAACATGCGCCGCATTTTGGATGCGGCGAAAGAGCGCGGCGTGTTCGTGACGATCGACATGGAAGACTATTCACGCTGCCAAAAGACGCTCGACATTTTTAAAACGTTGAAAAAAGAGTACGATAACGTCGGAACGGTCCTGCAGGCGTATTTGTACCGGACGGAGCAAGACATTGAAGATCTGAAGCCGTACCGCCCGAACTTGCGGCTCGTCAAAGGGGCGTACAAAGAGCCGCCGGAAGTGGCGTTTCCAGACAAAAAAGATGTGGACGAAAACTTTAAAAAGATCATCAAGCAGCATATGCTAAACGGCAACTACACGGCGGTGGCGACGCATGACGACGCCATCATTGAATATACGAAGCAGCTCGTCAAGGAATACAATATCCCGAACAGTCAGTTTGAATTTCAAATGTTGTACGGCATTCGTCCGGAGCGCCAGGTCGAGCTGGCGCGCGAAGGGTATACGATGCGCGTGTACGTGCCGTACGGTACCGATTGGTACGGCTATTTTATGCGCCGGCTCGCCGAGCGCCCGGCCAACGTGGCGTTCGTCGTCAAAGGCATGTTCCGTAAGTGACGCCCATCGCCCGGCAGCGCGAAAGTCAAGCAGGCAAAAAGGGGACGGACGCCCTTAGGCGTTCAGTCCCCTTGCATGTTGTGCTTTTTGTACTGCTGATTTTGGCTCGTCCGCTTGCCGCCGCCGTCGGCTTCGACCGTCGGGCCGGCGTTTCCTTTCACGCTCGCCGCGCTGATGCCGCGTTCAGACGGATTTTTTTTCAGCCGGGCCATCGTCTTCACCTCCTGGTTGTTAGTATGGATTGAAAGAACGGCGGCGATGTGAAAAAAAATGTGCGCAAATATATTGAAAAAATTACCAACATACTATATATTGAATATAGATAACGTTTTCATGGCTATTTTTTTACCAAAAAATGAATGATGATTCATTCAGTGATGTGAGGGGGAACCGAAATGGCAAAACGCATTCGGCGCGCTGCGGTGCTTGGGTTCGGCGTCATGGGTTCGGGCATTGCCGCCCATTTGGCGAACGTCGGCATTCCGACGCTGCTGTTGGATATCATGCCGCGGGAATTGACGAAAGAGGAAGAAGCAAAAGGTTGGACGCTCGAGCATAAACAAGTGCGCAACCGCCTCGCCAATCAGGCGCTGGAGCGGATGAAAAAGCAAAAGCCGGCGCCGCTGATGGCTCAAGACAATCTGGCGCTCATTGAAACCGGCAACTTTGAAGACGATTTCCATCGGCTGGCGGATATTGATTGGATCATTGAAGTCGTCGTCGAAAACTTGGATGTCAAACGAAGCGTTTTCGCCCGCGTTGACGAGGTGCGGACGCCGGGGACGATCGTCAGCTCGAACACATCCGGCATCTCGATCGCCGCGATGGCGGAGGGGCGTTCGGATGATTTCAAAAAACACTTTTTAGGCACGCATTTCTTCAATCCGCCGCGCTATTTGAAGCTGCTTGAAATCATCCCGACGGAGCATACCGATCCGGATGTGGTCGCCTATATGAAATTGAGGCGCATGCGAAAGAAACGCTTGTCGCCGTCGAACAAGGTGACACGCTGCGGATGATGCTCGCCGCTCTCCGCCGGTTGACGCGCCATACGCCGATCAATGTGATCGCGAAAAAACGCGAGGCGGCTGCCGCCCTCATTGAAGCGGAACGGTATATTGTGTGATAATGGGAAGTGCCAGGCGTTTGCCTGGTGCTTCTTTTTCCATGAATTCCAAGCCGTCGAATGAAAGGGAGGAATGCGGATGGCGCTGACGCTCTACTGGTATCCAAAATGCGGAACGTGCCGGAAGGCGAAGCGTTGGCTCGATGAACACGGCATTGAGGTGCAAACGGTGCATTTGGTCGACGAGCCGCTGACGAAAGAACAGCTCGCCGACTTGCATCGAAAAAGCGGGCTGCCGCTCAAAAAATTTTTCAATACAAGCGGCATGAAATACCGCGAACTCGGATTGAAAGACAAGCTCGATGGCGCCTCGGAAGACGAGATGCTCACGTGGCTCGCCTCGGACGGCATGCTCGTCAAGCGGCCGATTTTAACGGACGGCGAGCGGGTCGTGGTCGGATTCCGCGAACAAGACTACGAATCGTGTTTTGCCGGGCGCGTTTCGACGGAAACATAAAAAATTTGGCCGAAATGAAATGAATTCAGTGAGTTTTGGCGAAAAATCGGTTATGATGAAAAAGAACACAACTTGCCGCACTGGAGGGATTTAATGAACACGCCGAAAGAACTCCGTTATTCGAAAGAGCATGAGTGGGTGCGCGTCGAAGGGGATAAAGTGCGCATCGGCATCACCGATTTCGCCCAATCGGAGCTGGGCGACATCGTGTTTGTCGAGCTGCCGGAAGTCGGCGCGGAACTGACAGCGAACGAGCCGTTCGGCAGCGTTGAGTCGGTGAAAACCGTCTCGGAATTGTATGCGCCGATCAGCGGCACGGTCGTCGAAGTGAACGAAGCGTTGAACGACAATCCGGAATATGTGAACGAATCACCGTATGAAAAAGCATGGATGATCGTTATTGAGCCGAAAGACTTAAGTGAAGTGGACAACTTGTTGACGGCCGAACAATACGAAGCGATGATCAACGAAGGATAAACGTTCCTGCAAAGTTCGCTTCGAACCGGGCCCCCTATACATACCGGAATGTGATGAAAAAGGGGTGCTCGTGATGGTGTTGCAAACGAAGCAACTGGATGTCACGGACCGGGTCACCGGCAAATGGAACGGCCGCACGATCGAACTGTACGAGGGAGGCGAGCTCATCGGCCGCCTTCCGCTTCCTGCGGCTGTAGCGTGGAAAAACGGATAAAGCGAACAAATGGGAAAATTTGAAAATGGGTCACCGCTACCGTTGAACCGGATCAAAAATATGTCGACTGCGACGGGGAGGCGGGCTGGTGTTAGGAGGCAACGGCGGATGGCCGTTGCTTTTCTGTTGCCATACAATATTGTATCCTCATTCACGTTAGGTGGGTCGGACATGCGACAGGTGGAAAAAGTGATTATTGTGGAAGGGCGGTCAGATAAGGAAAAAGTGGCGGCCGTGCTGAACGAGCCGGTTGTCATCATTTGCACGAACGGCACGATCAGCGATGCGCGCCTTGAGGAGCTGGCCGATGAACTCGAAGGGCGGGATGTGTACGTGCTCGCCGATGCCGACGAGGCGGGGGAAAAATTGCGCCGGCAGTTCCGCCGGGTGTTTCCGGAAGCAGGGCATATTTACATTGACCGGGCGTATCGCGAAGTGGCCGCCGCCCCGATCTGGCATTTGGCGCATGTGCTGCTGCGCGCCCATTTTGACGTCCGTATCGAATCGTTCATGAGAGGAAGAGGCGAGTGAACACAATCGGTCGAAACGATATTAAGCGAATGGTGGAAGGGGAGCCGCTTCTCGCTCTTTCGTTGTATACCCCACTGTGCGGCACGTGCCAGTTGGCGAGGCGCATGCTTGTTGTCCTAGAACAATTGTTTCCGGACATACCGTTTTGCGAAACGGACATCAACTACATCCCCGAGCAGGCGGCGGCGTGGAAAATTGAAAGCGTTCCGTGCTTGCTTCTTTTCGCCGGCGGAGAGATCATCGGCAAATGGTATGCGTTCCATTCGGTCCCTTATTTGTACGAAGCAATCCGCGCCCGTTTGCCGCGTTGACGATCCGCCATTTTTTGACGCCGTTTGACACATTTCATGGGAAATGACAAAAACGGCGTTGGTTCGCCACGGCGGCTGTCGAGATTTTTGTAAAGGATTCTCCCCCTTCGGCATGGAAATAAAAGGACAAAGGAGATGGGGGGAGGATGCTCAATGGAAATGTGCGAGTTGGTAGGACAGTTTATGGAACGGATGCAAACGTTGCGCCATTTGTTGCCGATTTTGCCGGATGAGCAGCTGTATGTTCGCTTTGAAAGCGAGGAAGAGACCGCCATGGTGGCGCTCGGCAAGGAGCTTACTGCCGGAAGGGAACCTGATGAACGGAACGTCTTGACGGTGCACGGCTCCAAAAAAGCACTTTGCTCGCTTTTAGACGGCGAGCTGAAGCTGCAGCAGCTCGTCCGGCTGCGCGAAGTGCATGTATCGGGAAGCTTTCGTCATCTGTTGCTGCTTGAGTCGCTCCTCCATTTGGCTAAGCCATATCGGCATGTTGGGTGAAATTTTTATTGACAATGTTCGACACAAGGTGATACAATCACAGTTGTAGTCAATCGAATAGGCGATTGTTGCGCTCTTATCAAGAGAGGTGGAGGGATGTGCCCAATGAAGCCCGGCAACCGTCAGCGCGTGCGCTGAAAAGGTGCCAATTCACACAAAGCGGCCTGCTTTGAGAGATAAGAGACGGAATGGTGCACAATACCTTTCTGTTCTCTGCGGGCAGAAAGGTTTTCTTTTTGCGCTCCGCCGCCTTGGGGAGGAAGGTGAAACGATGATTACACTCGAACATGTGACAAAGATCTATCAAGCGGCTAACGGCTCGGTCACGGCCGTCGACAATGTGTCGCTTGAGATTCGCGAAGGGGAAATTTTCGGCATTATCGGCTACAGCGGCGCGGGGAAAAGTACGCTCATCCGCTTGCTCAATGGGCTCGAGAAGCCGACGGGTGGCCGGGTGGTCGTCGCCGGCCGCGACATGGGGCGCATCAAAGGGCGGGAGCTGCGCAAGGCGCGTCAAGAGATCGGGATGATTTTCCAACATTTCAACTTGCTTTGGTCGCGCACAGTGCGGGAAAACATTGCGTTTCCGCTCGAGATTGCGGGTGTTCCGAAAGCGGAGCGGCAAAAACGGGTCGATGAATTGATCGAGCTCGTCGGGCTCACGGGGCGGGAAGAGGCGTATCCGTCGCAGTTGAGCGGCGGGCAAAAGCAGCGTGTCGGCATTGCCCGGGCGCTCGCCAACAACCCGAAAGTGCTGCTTTGCGACGAGGCGACATCGGCGTTGGACCCGCAGACGACCGATGCGATTTTGGACTTGCTCGTTGACATCAACAAGCGGCTCGGGCTGACGATCGTGCTGATCACCCATGAAATGCACGTCATCCGCAAAATTTGCGACCGCGTCGCCGTGATGGAAAACGGCAAAATCGTTGAGCAAGGCGACGTGTTGCACGTGTTCCGCAACCCGCAGCAGCCGATCACGAAGCGGTTCGTCAAGCAGCTCGTCGAGCCGGAAGAGACGGAAGAGGCGATTTCCCATTTGTTTGGCCAATACCCGAGCGGGCTGATCGCGCAGCTGACGTTTGTCGGCGCGGCGGCCGGCCAGCCGCTCATCAGCCAGGTCGTGCGGCAATTTGCCGTCGATATGAATATTTTGCAAGGGAAAATTTCGCAAACCCATCAAGGCGCTTATGGGGTGCTGTTTGTGCACATCAATGGGGCGGCGGATGAAATTGACCGGGCGCTTGGCTACATTCAAAGCCAGCAGGTGGCGGTGGAGGTGATTCACGATGCTCGCTAACCTCCTGCCGAACGTCCAATGGGAGACGATGTGGGCGGCGACGGTCGAGACGCTGTATATGACGGGAGTGGCGGTGGCGGCCACTTTCGTTCTCGGAATCGTTCTTGGCTTGCTTCTATTTTTGACAGCGAAGGGCAACCTATGGGAAAACCGGTTTGTCAATACCGTGATTGCGGCGTTTGTGAACATTTTCCGCTCCATTCCGTTTATTATTTTGATCATTTTGCTCATTCCGTTTACCACCTGGCTCGTCGGGACGATGCTTGGCGCCAATGCGGCGCTGCCGGCTTTGGTGATTGGGGCCGCGCCGTTTTACGCCCGCATGGTGGAGATTGCCCTTCGCGAAATTGATAAAGGCGTCATCGAAGCAGCCCAAGCGATGGGCGCCTCAACGTGGACGATCATTTGGAAAGTGTTGCTGCCGGAGTCATTGCCGGCGCTTGTCTCCGGCATTACGGTGACGGCGGTGTCGCTCGTCAGCTATACAGCGATGGCTGGAGCCATCGGCGCCGGCGGGCTTGGGAACTTGGCGTATTTGGAAGGGTTCCATCGCAACCATAACGATGTGACATTTGTCGCAACCGTATTGGTGTTGGTCATTGTATTTATCATTCAGCTGATCGGTGACTTTGTCACTTCGAAAATCGATAAACGATAAAGGGGGAAACAACTGATGAAGAAATGGTTGGGTGTGTTGCTCGCCGCCATTCTCGTGCTCGCTTTGGCGGCATGCGGCGGCAACAATAACGACAGCGCGGAAGGCGGCAAAGACGGCAAATTGGTGAAGTTGAAAGTCGGTGCGTCGAACGTGCCGCATGCGGAAATTTTGGAAAAAGCGAAACCGATTTTGAAAGAAAAAGGCATCGACTTGGAGATCATTACGTTCCAAGATTACATCTTGCCGAACAAAGCGCTGGCTGAGAAGCAAATCGACGCCAACTATTTCCAACACATTCCGTATTTGAAATCGCAAAAGAAAGAGTACGGCTATGATTTCGTCAATGCCGGCAGCATTCATATCGAGCCGATCGGCTTATACTCGAAAAAATACAAAAGCATTGAAGAACTGCCGGACGGCGCGACGATCATCATGAGCAACTCGGTCGCCGACCATGGCCGCATTTTGTCGATGCTGCAAGAAAAGGGGCTCATTAAGCTGAAACCGGGCATCGATAAAACGAAAGCGACGGTCAACGACATCGTCGAAAACCCGAAACATTTGAAATTTAAAGCGGACGTCGATGCTGGACTTCTGCCGCAAATTTACAAAAACGGCGAAGGCGATGCGGTTTTGATCAACGCCAACTATGCGCTTGACGCCGGTTTGGACCCGGCGAAAGACCCGATCGCCGTGGAGTCGCCGAAAAACAATCCGTATGTGAACATTGTGGCGGTGCGCAAAGGCGATGAAAACCGGAAAGAAATCAAAACGCTTGTCGAAGTGCTGCAATCGAAAGAAATCCAAGATTTCATCAAAGAAAAATACCACGGCGCCGTCATTCCAGCGGCGACAAACAATCAATAACGGAAGCGAATCGCTTCCGTTATTTTTTGCACAAAAAAGAGCCGCCCGAAAGTTCAAAACCGTTTTGGATGGAGAGACGCCGCGGCCGGTCTGTTTTCCCGCGCTTCATCGGTTGTTCAAACGCGCCAGTACGGCGGCGAGCATGACGATGATGACGCAGTTTTGCAGGGCGACCACTGTCGTTAAACTGAAGATGACGTCCCCGTGTTCACCGAGAATGCTGCCGATGATGATCCATGCCAAAAACGAAGCGAAAGCGGCGGTTAAGGCAAAGACAACCCAACGAATCAATGGCATTGCCCCCTTTCCTATGATGATGGGAGTGGAACAGAACCATTCGTTTTCATCATGACATTCCGTCGATGTTGGCGAAACGGTGGTGTTTCCACACCCTTTCAATACCATTCGTTTATGCATCGGTCGAATCCTCCCTTCACCGCTACAAAGAAGGGATAGAGGCGTTCACCCAAAAAACTTTCGAACGTAGCCGAGCGGTTTAACGCGTTTACGGAAGCGTGCTTTGCCGAGGGAGCGCTGTCGAAAAAAGAAAAACAATTGATCGCCCTTGGCATCAGCCTGGCGACGCAAGATGAGTATTGCACGATTTACCATGCGAAAGGCTGCCTTGATGAAGGAGCGTCGGAACAGGAAATTTTGGAAGTATACGCGGTGGCGGCCGCGTTTGGCGGCGGGGCGGCGATGAGCCAAGCGGTGACGCTTGTGCAAGAATGCCTCCGCGAGCTGCGGGCGGCTCACTAGACTCCGGAAAAAACGGGGTCTTTTTTTGCAAAAACTCGTACAAGCTTGCGGTTTTCGTGTAAAATAGTAAAAGGCGCTGTTTTTTCACACGGTCACAGTGAAAACAGAGCGGGAAAGTTGCACGTAGTTTTCATTTGTTATAAAATGATAATGAGAATAAAATGAGAATGAACGATCGCTAGAAGACAAGCGAGTGAATTGACTTTCAATTGAGAATTGGAGGTATGCTGCATGGCGGTATTGACGATTCGCAATCTCCACGTCGCCGTGGAGGGAAAAGAAATTTTAAAAGGAGTGGACTTGGAAGTCAAAGGCGGGGAAATCCACGCCATCATGGGTCCGAACGGAACGGGGAAGTCGACGCTGGCATCGGCCATTATGGGCCATCCAAAATATGAAGTGACAGAAGGATCGGTGACGCTCGACGGCCAGGATGTCCTTGAGATGGAAGTCGACGAACGGGCGCGCGCCGGCCTGTTTTTGGCGATGCAATACCCAAGCGAAATCAGTGGAGTGACGAACGCCGACTTTTTGCGCGCGGCGATCAACGCCCGGCTTGGCGAAGGCAACGAAATTTCGCTCATGAAATTCATCCGCAAGCTCGATGAAAAAATGGCGTTTCTCGAAATGAACCCGGATATGGCGCACCGTTACTTGAACGAAGGATTCTCGGGCGGGGAGAAAAAGCGAAATGAAATTTTGCAGCTGATGATGCTTGAGCCGAAAATCGCCATTTTAGACGAGATCGACTCCGGCCTCGATATCGACGCGCTCAAAATCGTCGCCAAAGGTGTCAACGAAATGCGCAGCAGCGAGTTCGGCTGTTTGATCATCACCCACTACCAGCGGCTGCTCAACTACATCACCCCGGATTATGTGCATGTCATGATGCAAGGGCACATCGTCAAGTCCGGCGGTCCGGAGCTGGCGCAGCGGCTTGAGGCGGAAGGGTACGACTGGATCAAAAAAGAACTCGGCATCGAAGACGAAACGGTCGGACAAGAAGCGTAAGCGTTAGGAGGAGGACTATGGCGACAGAAACGAAAATCCCATTCGATGAAACCTACATCCGCACGTTCTCAAGCGGACGCGGCGAACCGGGCTGGCTGACCGAGCGGCGCCTTGAGGCGCTTCGGTTGGCGGAGCGGCTGCCGCTTCCGAAACCGGAGAAAACGAAAATCGACAATTGGAACTTCACTGGCTTCTCACGCCATGCCGTTGACAGTGCGCCATATGCCGGCCTCGATGACTTGCCTGAAGCGGTCAAGGCGCTCATGCAAGCCGGCGAAGGAACGAAAAATTTGTACGTGCAGCGCAACCATACGCCGGCGTATGTGTCGCTGTCCGATGAGTTGAAGGAGAAGGGCGTCATTTTCACCGACATCTTCACCGCAGCGCGCGAGCATGGCGACTTGCTGAAAAACTATTTGATGACGGCGGTCAAGCCGGATGAGCACCGCCTTGCCGCGCTCCATGCGGCGCTGCTCAACGGCGGTGTGTTTGTCTATGTCCCGAAAAATGTGGAGATTGAAACGCCGCTTCAGGCGGTCTATATTCAAGACGAAGACGACATCGCCTTGTTTAACCATGTCATCGTCGTGGCGGAAGACAACAGCCGCGTCGTGTTTGTCGAAAATTATATATCAACAAGCCGCGAAGGAAACGCGGTCGTTAATGTGGTCGCCGAGGTGTTTGCTCAAGCGAACGCAAGCGTCTTTTTCGCCGCTGTCGACCATTTGGCCAAAGGCACCACGACGTATGTCAATCGGCGCGGCATCGCCGGGCGCGATGGACGGATCGAATGGGCGCTCGGGCTGATGAATGACGGCAATACGGTCTCCGAGAACATCACCCGCCTTGTCGGCGACGGCTCGTTCGGCGATACGAAAACGGTCGCGGTCAGCCGCGGCGAGCAAGTGCAAAACTTTACGACGAGCGTCATTCATTACGGAAAGCATACAGAAGGCCACATTTTAAAACACGGCGTCGTCCGCGACAGCGCGACCTCGATTTTCAACGGCATCGGGAAAATTGAGCACGGTGCGTCAAAATCAAACGCCGAGCAGGAGTCGCGCGTCTTGATGTTGAGCGAAAAAGCGCGCGGCGATGCGAACCCGATTTTGTTGATTGACGAGGACGACGTCATGGCCGGCCACGCCGCTTCTGTCGGGCGCGTTGACCCGATCCAATTGTATTACTTAATGAGCCGCGGCATTCCGAGACGCGACGCGGAACGGCTCATCATCCACGGCTTTTTGGCGCCGGTTGTCGAGGCGATTCCCCTTGAAGGCGTGAAAAACCAATTAATTGAAGTGATTGAAAGGAAAGTTCAATCATGAATGTGAACGACATTCGCGCGTTGTTTCCGATTTTGCATCAGCAAGTGAACGGCCATCCGCTCGTTTATTTCGACAGCGCGGCGACATCGCAAAAGCCGCTGCCGGTGATTGAGGCGCTTGACCGCTATTACCGCGAGTACAACTCGAACGTCCACCGCGGCGTCCATACGCTCGGGACGAAGGCGACCGATGCGTACGAAGGCGCGCGCGAAAAAGTGCGGCGGTTTTTAAACGCCCAATCGGCGCAGGAAATCATCTTTACGCGTGGCACGACGGCATCGCTTAATTTGGTCGCCTCCAGCTACGGGCGCGCCAACGTCAAAGAAGGCGATGAGATCGTCATCACGTACATGGAGCATCACAGCAACTTGATTCCGTGGCAGCAGCTGGCGAAGCAAACGGGGGCGACGTTAAAATACATTCCAATGCAGGAAGACGGCACGATCGATCTGCGCGATGTCGAGGCGACCGTCACCGAAGCAGCGAAGATTGTCGCCATTGCTCATGTATCGAACGTGCTTGGGACGATCAACCCGGTGCGGGAGATCGCCCGCATCGCCCATAAGCGCGGCGCGGTCGTCGTCGTCGATGCGGCGCAAAGCGCTCCGCATATGAAGGTCGATGTTCAGGAACTTGATTGCGATTTTCTCGCCCTTTCCGGCCATAAAATGTGCGGGCCGACGGGAATCGGCGTATTATATGGCAAAAAGAAATTGCTTGAGCAGATGGAGCCGGTCGAGTTCGGCGGCGAAATGATCGATTTTGTTGAGCTGTACGACTCGACGTGGAAAGAGCTGCCGTGGAAGTTTGAAGGAGGCACGCCGATCATCGCCGGGGCGATTGGCCTTGGGGCGGCGATCGATTTCCTTGAACAAGTCGGCTTGGACGCCATCGCCGCCCATGAGCACGAGCTGGCGCAATACGCACTCGAACGGCTGGCTGGCATCGACGGCGTCACGGTATATGGCCCGAAAGAACGGGCGGGGCTTGTGACGTTTAACATCGACGGGGTGCATCCGCACGATGTGGCGACGGTTCTTGACGCCGAAGGGATCGCCATCCGCGCCGGCCACCATTGCGCCCAGCCGCTCATGAAATGGCTCGGCGTGACGGCGACCGCCCGGGCGAGCTTTTACCTTTACAATACGAAAGAGGAAATCGACCGGTTCATCGCCGCATTACAGAAAGCGAAGGAGTACTTCAGCCATGTCTTCTAACCATCCGTTGGATCAGCTTTACCGCCAAGTCATTATGGATCATTATAAAAACCCGCGAAACCGCGGGGTGCTTGAAGGAACGAACGTCGATGTCAACATGAACAACCCGACGTGCGGCGACCGCATCCACTTGACGATGAAAGTCGAAGACGGAAAAGTCGCCGACGTCAAATTTGAAGGCGAAGGCTGTTCGATTTCAATGTCGTCGGCGTCGATGATGACGCAGGCGATCAAAGGAAAAACGGTGGAGGAAGCGCTTCGGCTCGCCCACATTTTTTCCGATATGATCCAAGGGAAAGAGTACGACGATTCCGTCGACCTTGGCGACATCGAGGCGCTCCAAGGCGTTTCCAAGTTTCCGGCCCGCATCAAATGTGCGACGCTCGCGTGGAAAGCGCTCGAAAAAGGACTGCATCACCACTAAGTCTAAAGGAAGGTGAACCGAGATGGCGAAAAAAGCCCCGGAAATTGGTGAATACAAGTACGGCTTCGTCGATAAAGACGTCTCCGTCTTCCGCGCCCAGCGCGGCCTGACGCGTGAAGTCGTCGAAGAAATTTCGCGGATGAAAAACGAGCCGCAATGGATGCTCGAGTTCCGCTTAAAAGCGCTCGACATCTTCTACAGCAAACCGATGCCGCAATGGGGCGGCGACTTATCAAGCCTCGATTTCGATGAAATTACGTACTACGTCAAACCGACGGAAAAATCGGGCCGTTCGTGGGATGAGGTGCCGGCGGAGATCAAAGCGACGTTCGATAAATTAGGGATTCCAGAGGCGGAACAAAAATATTTGGCCGGCGTCTCGGCGCAATACGAATCGGAAGTCGTCTACCACAACATGAAAGAAGACCTCGAAAAACTCGGTGTCATCTTTAAAGACACCGACTCGGCGCTGAAGGAGAACGAAGACTTGTTCCGCGAGTATTTCGCCAAAGTCGTGCCGCCGACAGACAACAAATTTGCGGCCTTGAACTCGGCCGTCTGGTCGGGCGGTTCGTTCATCTACGTCCCGAAAGGCGTCAAAGTCGATACGCCGCTTCAGGCGTACTTCCGCATCAACTCGGAAAACATGGGGCAGTTTGAACGGACGCTCATCATCGTGGACGAAGGGGCGCACGTCCATTACGTCGAAGGCTGTACAGCGCCGATTTACACGACGAACTCGCTTCATAGCGCGGTTGTTGAGATCATCGTCAAAAAAGGCGCCTACTGCCGCTACACGACGATCCAAAACTGGGCGAACAACGTCTTCAACTTGGTGACGAAGCGCGCTGTCTGCGAAGAAAACGCGACGATGGAATGGATCGACGGCAACATCGGCTCGAAGCTGACGATGAAATACCCGGCCGTCATCTTAAAAGGCGAAGGGGCGCGCGGCTTGACGCTGTCGATCGCCATCGCAGGCAAAGGGCAACATCAAGACGCCGGGGCGAAAATGATCCATTTGGCCCCGAATACGTCATCGACGATCGTCTCGAAGTCGATCTCCAAACAAGGCGGCAAGGTGACGTATCGCGGCATGGTCCATTTCGGCCGCAAAGCGTCCGGCTCGCGCTCGAACATCGAATGCGATACGCTCATTCTCGACAATCAGTCGACATCGGACACGATTCCGTACAACGAAATTTTAAACGACAACATCTCGCTTGAGCACGAAGCGAAAGTGTCGAAAGTGTCGGAAGAGCAGCTGTTCTACTTGATGAGCCGCGGCATTTCCGAGCAGGAAGCGACGGAAATGATCGTCATGGGCTTCATTGAGCCGTTTACAAGAGAGCTGCCGATGGAATACGCGGTCGAGATGAACCGCTTGATCAAGTTCGAGATGGAAGGAAGCATTGGATAATCTTGATCATATCAAGGGTACAGCGTTCAAACGAAGCGCTGCACCCATCATTTTTTTCAAGTGCCGCTGATCCCACTTCAGTGTCTCATCCTCAATGTTTTGAGTCACATGGAGTGGGTGTCAGCGGTCATTGTTATGCTGGCATGCTCTATCCGTGCTAAAAGCGTCCATAACGATGATCGTCCATTTCAGATTTGTGAAGGAATGGTTATTTATGAATATTTTGTTATGATCTATAATCGGATTGGTGATGTTTCATTATTTTGAAAATATAATGATGAAAAAGAGAGTGGAACGTGAAAGAGATGATAGGAATGTGGAAATTGATCAGAATGTTGAAGTTGCGAGATCTGGAGTTGTTTCGTTTAGATGACCAAGATGGTGAAACGGTTTGTATGTTATTGATTTTGGATTACAGGAGACCTAGTGTTCTCGATGATTTTCCCATTTTAAAGGGAATCGAGGATGAGGATTCATTTGAAGGCGCGGAGAATTATATCCACACGGTCATCATTTCAGAGAAAACATTAGAACAACATATGGTGGACCGAATCATTGAGGTCATCGAAGGGTTAGTTGAACATAAGCCCGATTGTGATAATAATCATTCGTTTTATATTACGAAGTTCCCTGATTATTTTGGGGTTGGCACACATTTAATCGAGTACATTCAACCGATCTTAGATAAGATGAATTTTGATATTGATCTCACCTATATCACGGATAAACATTTCAATTACTTGACGCAAGAATAACGTTGCTTGCCGCGTCGCAGGCCATTCCCCCTTAGAGCAACGTGCCAATAGTCGTTTTGATTTCATGGCCGACCTGCTTATGGTATAGTTAAAATATCTGAAAGCTGAATAAACTGGTGATGGCCATGATTTATATTGGACTGACCGGCTGGGGCGATCATGACAGTTTGTATCCGCCGGGCCTTGCTGCGAAGGACAAACTGCCGGAATATGCGGCCCATTTTCCGACGGTCGAGGTCGATTCGTACTTTTACGCCATTCAACCGCGGGCGAATGTGGAAAAATGGATTCGGGAAACGCCGCCGCCGTTTCAGTTTATCGTGAAGGCATACCAAGGAATGACCGGGCATGAGCGCGGCCCGATTCCGTATGAAAGCAAGGAAGCGATGTTTGCCGCGTTTCTGGAATCGATCGCGCCGTTTCAGGAAGCGGGGAAATTGGCGATGGTGCTGTTTCAGTTTCCGCCGTGGTTTGACTGTCGGCGCGAGCATGTGGCGTACTTGCGCTGGACAAAAGCGCGGATGGGGGAGGTGCCGGCGGCGCTCGAATTTCGGCACCAATCGTGGTTTTCGCCGCGCTTTTATGAAAAAACGCTTCACTTTATGGAAGAAGAAGGGTGGATTCACACAATTTGCGACGAGCCGCAGGCGGGGGAAGGGTCGGTGCCGACCGTTTTGCATCCGACCGACCGGGAAAAGACGCTCATCCGCCTGCACGGACGGAATGTTCACGGCTGGAACAAGGCGACGGCCGGCGAGAACTGGAGGGTGGTCCGCTATTTATACCGGTACAATGAGCGCGAGCTGCGCGAGTGGGTGCGCCATATAGAGGTATTAAAACAAAAAACGAAACAGATTTACGTGCTGTTTAACAACAACTCCGGCGGCGATGCCGCCGACAACGCCAAACAATTGATCGATTTGCTTGGCATTGAGTACACGGGCCTTGCGCCGCGGCAGCTTGGTTTGTTTTGAAGCGAGAAAGAGGGGGATGGAGGATGGCGTATGCGTTGCTTGTCTTGATCGGCTTTATCGCGGGGACGGTCGGCAGTTTGGCCGGCCTTGGCGGCGGGGTGATCATCGTGTCGTCGCTTCTGTTTTTCGGCGCGCTCGGCTGGCTGTCGGCGGTGACGCCGCAAGTGGCGGTCGGCACGTCGCTTGTCGTCATTATTTTCAATGGCTTATCGTCCACATTGTCGTATATGAAAGACAAAATGGTCGACTATCAAAGCGGCTTGCTCTTTTGCCTTGGCAGCGTTCCCGGGGCGGTCATCGGCGCTTGGGTGAACAATACGCTGAGCGCCGCTCATTTTTCATTGTATTTTGGGCTGTTTTTAATCGCCATGTCGCTCTTTTTGTCGCTGAGTCAAAAGAAAACGAAGCGTTCGGCTGACGAGACGGCGGCGGCGAAAGAAAACGGGGCCGAACGAACAGCGGCGGAGCAGGCGCGGCCGGCGCCATGGTGGCGACGGCGTGTTGTGCGAATGTACACGGACCGAAACGGCGAGGTGTTCACATACGGCTATCAACCGCTCATGGCGGTCGCCATCGCGTTTGTGGTCGGCTTTTTCGGCGGGTTGTTTGGCATTGGCGGCGGCTCGCTCATGGTGCCGGCGATGATCGTGCTGTTTCGCTTTCCGCCCCATGTGGCGGTGGCGACGTCGATGTTGATGATTTTTTTGTCCTCGCTCGTCGGTTCACTCACCCATGTCGCGATGGGAAATGTGCAATGGTCGTTTGCCCTTGCCCTCATTCCCGGCGTATGGATCGGCGCGAAAACCGGGGCGTGGATCAATAAGCGGATGCCAAGCCGGATGCTTGTCGTCGTGCTGCGGCTAGTGCTTGTACTGCTCGGGGCCCGGCTTGTATGGGAAAGTTTGGTGTAATGGAAGGAGGGGCGCGCGTTTTGAAGCAAACTATCTACATTTATCATACGAACGACGTGCACAGCCATTTTGAACATTGGCCGCAAATCGTCCGCTTTTTGTCGGAACGGAGACGGGAACATCGCGCTCGCAACGAGGCGATGCTGTTGTTTGACGTCGGCGATTTTCTCGATCGCGTGCACCCGATTACCGAGGCGACGCGTGGAAAAGCGAATGTGGACTTATTGAACGATCTTCACTATGATGCGGTGACGATCGGCAACAACGAAGGGATCACCCTTGATCATGATGAACTGGATACGTTGTACGAACAGGCTCGGTTTCCGGTCGTTGTCGCCAATTTGTTTCGCCGCGATGGCGTGCGGCCGCATTGGGCGCTTCCGTATGTCGTCATCCCGGCGACGGAGACGTTTCGCATTGGGGTGGTTGGCGCCACCGCTCCGTTTTCTCACTTTTACGAGCTGCTCGGCTGGAAGATCGTTCCGCCGTTTGACATGTTGGCAGCGGCGGTGGAGGAAGTGAGGCAAAAGGCCGATTGCGTCGTTGTGCTGTCTCATCTTGGGGTGAATGAAGATGAAAAAATCGCTGCAACGATTCCGGGCGTGGATATTGTGTTGGGCGCTCACACCCACCATGTGTTTCCAGAAGGTAAGGAAGTAAACGGTGCGCTTCTTTGCGCGGCTGGGAAATACGGACAATATGTCGGTGTCGTTAAGCTGGAAGTGGAAGGGCGACGTCTTGGGCGGGCGTCTGCGAAGGTGTTGGATGCTGGTGTGATGCCGTTTTCCGAAGAAGTGGCGTGCCGCCTTCGCTCCCTTGAACAGAAAAGTTTGGCGCGGCTTGAAGCGGAACAAGTCGCCGTGCTCCATGATGACTTGCCGCTTGACTGGTTCGCTCCGTCGCCGCTTGCCCGTTTGCTTGCGTCTGCGCTGCGCGAATGGTGCCAGGCGGACATCGGGATGGTGAACGCCGGGGTGCTGCTTGAACCGCTTGCGAGAGGACCGGTGACGAAAAAAGATTTGCATCGCATTTGCCCGCATCCGCTCAACCCGTGCAAGGTGAAGCTGCGCGGCGCGGAGCTCAAAGAGATTATCCTTGAGGCCAATACGGAACGGATGAAGCATTTTCGTTTTAAAGGGTTTGGCTTCCGCGGCGAAGTGATGGGGGAAATGGTGTACGACGGCGTCGAGATCGAAACGGAGCTGGAAGAAGACGGCGCCTGGCATATCCGCGCCATTCGAATCAACGGCGAGCCGCTCGAGCCGGAGCGCACCTATGACGTGGCGACGACCGACATGTTTGCCATTGGTCATTTTTATCCGCAAATTCAGCGGGCAGCGGAGAAAACGTACTATATGCCGGAGTTTTTGCGCGATCTTCTCGCCTGGAAATTGGCCCAATAGGCAGGCACTTCTTTTTCCATGCTTCATACATTGGAGTATGGAAAGGAGAGTGACTGCGGCGATGGTGGAAGTCAAGCCGATTATCATTGAGGGACATCCGTTTGTCGCGGTGTCCGTCCAGCTGCCGAAAACGAACTTGCTGGCGGTGGCGAGTGAAAAAGGGTACATCATGTGCGGGGCGCTCGATGTGGCGTTATTGAACGAAAAGCTGCGCGACCGCGGCATTGTCGCCGGACGGGCGGTCGGGGTGCGCACGGTCGAGCAGTTGCTTGAGGCGCCGCTCGAATCGGTGACAGTCGCCGCCGAGGAGCTTGGCATCAAACGGGGAATGAAAGGAAAAGACGCGCTGTTGAAAATGCGGTGAAAAAATCCCTCCTTGCAAGCATACATATAGCTTGTAAAGGAGGGATTTCATTTTGCTGCGCCCCCGATTTGTGCGGAGAGGGCCGCTTCCGTTCCGCTACGTGTTTTTATTGACATTCGTTTTTTTTATGTTTTCCACAGCGGCCGGGCTTTGGATCGTGAATAAAGGCATTGAGCCGATGCTGATGGAAATTGCGGAAACGGAAACGAAGCGGATTGCCAACTTGGTGATCAATAACGCCATTGAGCAGCAGTTTCAAAAAGACAACCCTGAATTTCGGCAGCTGGTCACGGTTCAAAAGGACGAAAGCGGCAAAATTGTGTCGGTCGATTTTGACACCGCGGTGATCAATCGCATCTTATCGGAGACGGATGATCATGTGATGGAAAGCTTAAAGGCGGCGACAGAAGGACGGATCGAACGGATGGTGCTGCCTGAGGTCGAATCCGGCCAAGGGGACAGCCGCGGGATCATTTACTATATCCCGCTCGGCCAAGTGACGAACAACGTGCTGCTCGCCAACCTCGGCCCGCGCATTCCGGTGCAGTTTCAGATCGTTGGCAATGTCGAATCGGAAGTGACGAAAGAAATTCGAGCGTATGATATTAACAGTTTTTTTATTGAAATTGATATTCATGTATCGGTCGACATCCAGGTCGTCATTCCTTTTGCATCGAAAATTTCCAATGTGACAACAGATATTCCAGTTGTGATGCGCTTTATTCCGGGAGAAGTGCCGCAATTTTACAACAAAAACGGCGGTCAAGTCGGCCCGTCCATCCAGCTTCCGAAGCGGTAGTGGGAAAGGCTGTCAATGTGCGCCTCTAAAAGGCCGGCGACTGTCATCTTCCTAAATCGATCGTTCTCGTTCGACTGTCGAAGGCAAGCCAAGGCGTGACGGAGGATCGAACAACCGCCTGCTTCACAGACCCATATATGGGTCTTTAAGCGGCGTTGTTCGGTCGCCCGACAGTCGATCAAATACTCGGGTAAAAGCTGCAAATGGCAAAGCTTCAAATTGCATCTATATAGTTCCGTTAGGTTGACGGGTGCCCGTCAGCCGTTGGGAATGGTTTTTACAGAAACATGGAAATGTTATGCAAAAAAAGTGTTCTTCTCGGCGAAGGGGCTTTGGCTGTTTCTCTGGCGTTTGTCAAGAGGAAACAGCTTTTTTGTTTTTTAAATAGAAAACAACTAGACGAGTTGGTTCGAATTTTGTAATATTATATTAAATTGAAAATAATTTTATTATTTATATATCAGTTTGAGAGGGGGGATGAACGGCCGGCATCGGAAGGCATGCATCAGTTTGCGGCGCCATCCGGCGCGGCGCACGAGCGCACAAGGCATACGGACTCTATCGATATAGTATGCAGAAAAAGGTGTGCGCTCTGGTGACAGAACATTTTGAACAATGGGGGAACAAGAAATGAAGAAAAAAAGAGCAGCAGGTGTCTTTTTCTCATTGATGCTGACGGCGGGTCTTTTGGCCGGCTGCGGCGGCAACCAGCAAGGAGGCAGTTCTTCAGGCGGAAACAGCGGCGGAGGCGGGGGCGGCGATGTGATTAAAATCGGCGCCAACCTTGAGCTGTCCGGCGGGGCCGCGTCATACGGCCAGTCGATTGCGGAAGGGCTCGACTTGGCGCTTGAGGAAATCAACAAAGAAGGAATCAACGGCAAAAAGCTGGAGTTGGTGAAAGTCGACAACAAATCGGAAGCGGCCGAAGCGACGAACGGCGCGATCAAGTTGATCAGCCAGGATAAAGTCGTCGCCATCATTGGCTCGGCGACGAGCACGAACACGCTCGCTCAAGTGCAAATTGCCAATGACAATAAAGTTCCGATTATTACACCGTCTGGGACGAGCGAAACGGTGACCGTCAAAGATGGCAAAGTGAACGAGTTCGTCTTCCGGACGTGCTTTATCGACCCGTTCCAGGGAACGGTGGCGGCCAAATTTGCGCTGAACGACTTGAAAGTAAAAAAGGCGGCTGATTTGATCGACAGCGCGAGCGACTATTCGAAAGGGCTGGCGGCGTCATTTAAAGAAACATTTACAGCCGGCGGCGGCCAAATTGTTGCCGAAGAAGCGTATGTGGCGAAAGACACCGACTTCCGCGCCACGCTGACGAGCATTAAATCGGCCAATCCGGAATTTTTATTCTTGCCGGGCTACTATGAAGAAGTCGGTTTGATCGTCAAACAAGCGCGAGAGCTTGGGTTGAACATCCCGATCATGGGCGGCGACGGCTGGGATTCGCCAAAACTGATTGAGCTTGCTGGCAAAGACGCGTTGAACAATACGTACATTACGAACCATTATTCGTCGGGCGACCCGGATCCGAAAATTCAAGAATTTGTCAAAGCGTTCCAAGCGAAATACAATAAAGCGCCGGACGCCTTTAACGCCCTTGGCTACGATACGGCATACTTCTTGGCGGATGCCATCAAACGGGCTGGCAGCGCCGATCCGGTGAAAATTAAAGACGCGCTGGCGCAAACGAAAGATTTGCAGCTTGTCACGGGAACATTTACGGTCGATCAAAACCACAATCCTGTCAAATCGGCCATTATTTTGGAATACAAAGACGGGCAGCAGCAATTTAAAACAAAAGTGAATCCGTAATAAAAGGCTGGATGGATGCGTGGACAGAGGAGGCCCCTAAGGGGCGCCCTCCCATCCGGCATTTCTTTTGGCCAACGACGAGTTTTCGTTAAGGAGCGTGCAATCATGGAACTCATTCAACAGCTGGTCAACGGCATTTCGCTAGGCAGCATTTATGCGCTCATCGCGCTTGGCTATACGATGGTGTATGGCATCGTCCGGCTCATTAACTTCGCCCATGGCGACGTCTTTATGATTGGTTCATTCGTCGGCTTTTACGCTGTGACGATGCTCGGCGTCGGTTTTTTCCCAGCGCTGTTGTTGGCGATGGCCGCCTGTGCCGTGCTCGGGGTAGTCATTGAGCGGATTGCGTACAAGCCGCTGCGCAACGCGACGCGCATTGCTGTGCTCATTACAGCGATCGGCGTATCGCTGCTCATTGAGTACGTCATCATTTATTTGCGTGGGGCGCAGCCGGAAGCGTATCCGAGCACGTTGCTGTCAGATCGGAACTTGGAGCTGTTTGGCGTTGTCATCAGCAGCCAGTCGCTGTTCATCCTCGGCACGTCCCTCGTTTTGATGGTCCTTCTTCAGTTCATTGTTCACCGGACAAAAATCGGGAAAGCGATGCGCGCCGTCTCTCATGATGCGGAAGCGGCCCGGTTAATGGGAATCAACGTCGACAATACGATTTCGGCCACGTTCGCCATCGGTTCGGCGCTTGCGGGGGCGGCAGGCGTTATTTTCGGCATTTATTATACAAAAATCGAGCCATTGATGGGCATTCTTCCCGGATTAAAAGCGTTTGTCGCCGCCGTGTTGGGCGGAATCGGCATCATTCCGGGAGCGATGGTCGGGGGGCTTTTGCTTGGCGTCATCGAATCGCTCGTCAGCGGGCTCGGCTACTCGCTTTGGCGCGACGGAGTGGCGTTTGTCATTTTAATTCTCATCCTCATTTTCCGGCCGGCCGGATTGTTTGGCAAGAACGTACGAGAAAAAGTGTAAAGGATGGTAGGGAACAATGGCAACTTGGAAGCGGACGAGTGGATTTTGGGTTTCCGTCATACTGGCCTTCTCCTTTTTCGTTGTTGTCGAGTGGCTGATTGCAAGCGGAACGTTAAACATCTTTTATGTGAATACCCTCTTTTTTATGGCGATTAATGTCATTTTGGCCGTCAGCCTTCATTTAATTATCGGGATCACCGGACAATTTTCCATTGGCCATGCCGGTTTTTTCGCCGTTGGCGCCTATGCCTCCGCGATTATGACGATGAAGCTGCAGCTGCCGTTTGCGGCCGGCGTTTTGGCTGCCGGGGTGGCGGCGGCGCTCGCCGGCCTCATCATCGGCGTGCCGAGCTTGCGTTTAAAAGGCGATTATTTGGCGATCGCCACGCTCGGCTTTGGCGAAATTGTCCGCATCGCGCTCTTGAACATCGATTACGTCGGCGGGGCGAGCGGCATGACGGTGACGCATATGACGACATGGCCGTGGGTGTTCGCCTGCCTGTTTGCCACCATTTTGGTGATCGCCAACTTCACGAACTCGACGCACGGACGGGCGTGCATCTCGATCCGCGAAGATGAAATCGCCGCCGATGCCATGGGGATCAACACGACGTATTACAAAGTGGCGGCGTTTGTGATCGGTTCGTTTTTCGCCGGCATCGCCGGAGCGCTGTATGCGCACCACTTTTACATTATTCAGCCATCGAACTTTGGCTTCCTGAAATCGTTCGACATTTTGATTTTCGTCGTCCTCGGTGGGCTCGGCAGCCTATCCGGCGCGGTGGTGGCCGCGGTGTTGCTGACGATCGTTTCGACGTTCTTGCAAAACTATCCGGAAACGCGGATGATCATTTACAGCATCGTCTTGATTTTGGTGATGCTGTACCGTCCAACCGGGTTGATGGGGACGAAAGAACTATCTTCGCTCTTCAAATGGCGGAAGGCAGCGCAGGGAGGAATGAATCATGGCGGCAAAAACACCGTTGCTTAAAGCAGAAAACGTCGGCATCCAGTTTGGCGGGCTGAAGGCGCTCTCCGGTGTGACGATGGAGCTATATCAAGGGGAGCTTGTCGGGCTCATCGGCCCGAACGGCGCGGGGAAAACGACGCTGTTTAACTTGTTGACGGGCGTGTATGTGCCGACTGACGGGCGGATTATGCTTGACGGCGAGACGTTGAACGGACTGCCGCCGTATAAAATTACGCGCAAAGGGATCAGCCGGACGTTTCAAAACATTCGCCTGTTCGGCGAGCTGTCGGTGCTCGACAATGTGAAAGTCGCCTACCATGCGCATGCCCGCCATTCGATCGCGAGCTCCATTCTCCGCCTCCCGTCCCATTTCCGCGGGGAAAAGGAAATAGAAGAAAAGGCGATCGAGTTTTTGAACATTTTTCAGCTTGACGGCGTCATGCACGAGAAAGCGAAAAACTTGCCGTACGGCCAGCAGCGCCGGCTTGAGATCGCCCGGACGCTGGCGGCGCAGCCAAAAGTGCTTTTGCTTGACGAGCCGGCCGCCGGCATGAACCCGCAAGAAACGAAAGAATTGATGAACTTGATCGCGTTTATCCGCGAACGGTTTGCGTTGACGATTTTGTTGATTGAGCATGATATGTCGCTTGTGATGGGCATATGCGAGCGCATTTACGTGTTGGACCACGGCCAATTGATCGCCCACGGCACGCCGGAACAAGTGCGCAGCAACCCGAAAGTGATCGAGGCTTACCTTGGCGAGGAGGTGTCGTGACGTGTTGAAAGTGGAGGCAATCGATGTGTTTTACGGCAACATTCATGCCTTAAAAGGCGTATCGCTTGAGGTGAACAAAGGCGAGATCGTCACGCTGATCGGCGCAAACGGCGCCGGCAAAACGACGCTGCTAAAAACGATCTCCGGCTTGTTGAAGCCGAAAAGTGGCGACATCGTCTACGAAGGGGCTTCGATCGCCGGCAAGGCGACGCAAACGATCGTCAAGCAAGGCATTTCCCACGTGCCGGAAGGGCGGCGCGTGTTCGCCAATATGACGGTCGAGGAAAACTTGGAGCTTGGCGCGTTTTTGCGCAAAGACAAAGACGGCATTCAACAAGACTTTGCCAAAGTCTTTCAGCTGTTCCCGCGCCTCGAGGAGCGGCGCAAGCAGCTGGCCGGCACGCTTTCGGGCGGCGAGCAGCAGATGCTCGCCATCGGCCGTGCGCTCATGGCGCGCCCGAAGCTGCTCTTGCTTGACGAACCGTCGATGGGGCTCGCGCCGCTGCTGGTGAAGATGATTTTCCGCATCATTCAGGAAATCAACGAATCGGGAACGACGATTTTGCTTGTCGAACAAAACGCCCACATGGCGCTCTCCATCGCCGACCGCGCCTACGTCATCGAATCCGGGCGCGTCGTCCTGTCGGGGGCGGCGAGCGAGCTGCAGGCGAGCGAGCAAGTGAAACAGGCGTATTTGGGCGGGCATTAACGAAAGCAGAAAGACGAAAAGAGGCCGACATCGGCCTCTTTTTTGTCCAGCCGCCGCTGCTAGCGGCGCCGCTGTTGCTGCCGCTCGGCCCGCTCCCACGCTTTCAAGTGCGGATACGGGTCAAACGCCCACTCCGTATAGCCGTTGTCTTTGTACATGCCGTAATGGAGGTGGGGCGGGAACTTTCCAGCGGTGCCCGGCGGTCCGTAGCCGGAGCTGCCGACCGAGCCGATGATCGTGCCCGGCTCGACGATTTGCCCTTCGCGAAGCCCGGCGGCAAAGCCGTTCAAATGGGCAAAATAATGGTACGTGTTGTTGATGTCGCGGATGCCGACGCGCCAGCCGCCGTATTTATTCCATCCTTTCAGTTCGACAATGCCATAGCACGTCGAGCGGACCGGCACGCCGTAGCCGGCGAAAATGTCGGTTCCTTCATGAATGCGGCGCCCGCCCCAGCCGCGCGCATCGCCCCACGTGTCGCGGTAGCTGTAATTCGCCCGCAACGGGAGCGGAAAGACATGGTCATCCAGTTTCAATGTCTTGTATTTTTTGTAAATCTTCACTTTTCCTAAAATCAAATCCACCGTTTTGGAACGCTGGTAATAGTTCCAAAGCGCGATTTTAATATGGCGATGATCGATACCGTATGTCTGCAAATAGCTTGCCATGGCCATGATGACGTCGTCGTCGTCATCCGCCCGCGCCTTGCCGTCCCCGTCTCCGTCCACACCGAGCCCGCCAAACTGGGAAATCGTAAACGGGTTCGTATCGTGCGGATTTTTGTTCAGCGGTCCGGCCCATACGTCCGGTTTCATATAAATGCCGAGGACGCCGGTTGGTTTTGGCAAGTCGCGGCGCGCTTGCCGGATGTTCCGTTCATACTGGTCGATGGCGGCAAAGTAATACCATGGAATGAGCGAAACCGCCTCCGCTTTTTTATACAGCTCCATGCGCTGTTCGTATACTGCGTCGTCGTTTTCCGCCGCGGAAGCCGCGCTGGCCGCTATGAACAACACCGTCGCCACCCATAGGGCGACAAACCATCGGTGCACGTGGAATCCCCCCTTTTCGCCCATTTCATATGTTTAGTTTGGGGAGAAACAGGCGATTCATAAATGTTAAAAAGAGGAAAGCGGCTTATTTTTTGGTTCATCACCAAAAGTTGTACTTGCACCTGTCATGAAAGTATGTTAGCTGTTTCTAGCCGAACCCGCAATGCAAAACGCTGGATATTTCTGTATCCGTATCCCCGACGTTTCATCAGCTTGATCTTGTTATTTG
>NZ_JAFWFM010000217.1:0-3820 GCF_017515625.1 Geobacillus sp. | reverse complement strand
CATTTGCTTTTTTCTACCGCGCTTCGCTTGGTGGCCCCGACGAGCGTCGCGAACAAAAGTTCGCAACCCTCGTCGGGGAATCATTCCTGAATGTCACCCACAAATATTTTACTCACACCAGCGAAGGAGCAGCCATGAAAAAAGGCGCCCCGCTTTTTTGGGACGCCTTTTTCGGTTTGTCACCGAGTGTTTTCCGGCCGTTCTTGAATCGTGCCATCGATAAAAATGGTGCGCAAATCACGGCGGATTTCTTCCATATTGATTGGAGTCCCGCGTCGAAGCGCGTTGTCAATCGTGCGAATGCGGTGGTACATGCTCGGATTCGAGGTGACGCGCACCCGCTTGCCGTCCGCGTACGGAGCGACCGCTTGCTCGACACGCTTCTCAAGCCGCTTGGGATGGCGGGCGTCTGTGGCAATCGCGATGAGCGCCTGATCGCCATACACAACCGCGCGGGCATCGTCGACTCCGTTCACCGCTGCGGCGCGGCGGGAAAGCTTCTCAGCCAAACCGCCGGCATAGCTTCGGTAGTACGACGGGTGCGGATCGACGTTTAGCGAGTGCAAATGCCCATGGTAGTTGTAATCACTGTCACCGAAATCGACGTCGGGCGGAAGAGCCGGAACGTCCGTGTCAAACCGGGTCGCTGTTGGTCCTCCGAGGCGGCCGTCGTCCGTCAAATAATCGGTGACCGGACCGCGGCGCGCCCATATATAACGGTTGTCATAATTGAGCGCATTCGTCCCATATTGGCCATAGCGGAAATCGTCGCCTCGCTCCGTCGAGTAAAAACCGATCGGTCTCGCCGCATCATGATAACGCTGCGCCCCTTCCTCATTCGCCCGGTAGTTGGTGCATGAGGCGAGCAATCCGGCGACCGACAACACGCCGATCCATCTGACCGCGTATCTCAATGGAAAACCCCCCTTGGTTTCCTTCGCCCAAGGCTGGCATGAAGCCAGCCTTACGTTTAGCTTGCGGCAAACGCGGGGGGTTTATCGCTGTTAGTTCAACCCAACGAGATGACAGCTTAAAACTTCGGCGGCGCAATCGCCAACTGTCGTTTATGATGCGAACGTTCATGAAGCCGTTCAATAATTTTCCGATCGCGTTCTGGAATCTCTTCCCCTTTTAAATATTTATCGATCATTTCATACGTCGTGCCCATTTCGCTTTCATCCGTCTGCCCTTCCCACAGTCCGGCGCTTGGAGCTTTCTTGATAATTTCTTCCGGGACGCCGAGCAGACGACCCATTTCGCGCACTTCGCCTTTTGTAAAGTGAATGAGCGGCACTAAATCGACTCCACCGTCACCGTATTTCGTAAAGTAGCCCGTATGCCATTCGGCGGCGTTGTCCGTACCGACGACGAGATAGCCGTAATTGTTGGCGACCGCATACAACGTTGTCATGCGCAAACGCGCCCTTGTATTCGCATCTCCGAGGCGCGCGCGCTCTTCGCTCCATTCCCCGATGGCTTTCAGCTCGGCCTCGACCGCGCCAAACAACGTCCGGTGCGCCTCGGTCAAATCGATGACCAAATGCCGGATGCCGCAGCTTTTCACCACTTTCAGCGCATCTTCCATATCTTTCGGATTGCTTTTGCAAGGCATGATCAGCCCCAGCGAATCGTCCGGAAAGGCACGCTTAATCAAATGGGCGACAACCGCCGAGTCGATGCCGCCGCTGATGCCGACGACCGCCCCGTTTAAACCGGCTGATGAGACTTGGTCACGCAACCATTGCACGAGTTTGTCAATTTTTTCTTGCATCCGCCCTCGACTCCTTTTCCAAAGATTCCATTTCTCATTGTAGCATAGCATAAAGGCTACGGACAAACCGTTCTCTCCGCTTGCGGTCAAACACAAGAGGGCGGCGGCGCGCGGCGGCTGACCGCCATTCACGAAACACATCAGCCGGAAATAAGAGCGCATGCAAAAACCAGCGTTTTTCCAACCAACGGCGAAGCGGAGCGAAACGGGCGAGTGTTGAATATGACCAACCGATATACGGCAAGAGGCGATTGGCGTATTGGCAATAGTCAAGCCCGGGCGAGGCAAGAGCGGCCGCGTCATAGTCGATGAGGTACATCTGGCCGGTTGTGGTGCGCAAAAAATTATGGGAGGCGACATCACCATGAATGATGGCAGCAGAATCCTCCGTCAACTCTGGAGCATGCTCGCGACACGTTGATAGACAGTAATCCGCCCAGCGCAGCGTAAATAAAATGTCTTCTTTGTCCATGATCGTTTCAACAACAGGCAAATGTCGGCAAAACTCCTCATAGCAGCGCCGCCATTTGTCATACAGCTGCGCACGCGGTAGCCCTATCGCCTCCTGCTTGCTGCTGGCGATGTTTGCCGTTATGGTATGGTAACGTTCGAGCAAATGAAGTCCGTCAGCGGCGTCAGCCCAAGCGGCAAACGAGATTGGACGCGCTCCGGCTACATATTCCGTCAGCAGCCAATAGCATCCGCCGGCTTCAACCACTCCTCCGCGCCCGATCGGCATAGGGGCCGGCGCGTCGGAAAAACCGGTCTTCCTTAATGCGGCAAGAAGCCAGGCGTGCCGCGCGGCCGCAACAGGAAAGCGATACGCTTTGGCGACAAACATTCCTTGCCGGGCGGCAATGGCGAAGACATGCGGTTTCAATGCCACAACTTGTTGAATAACAAGCCGATATTGGCGGTCAAGAAGAAAAAAGAGACGGCCGACGGCGTCTCTTTCGATTGGATTATTGTTCTTCACCATGTTCGCTCTCCTCATCCGGCGGCCCGGCAAACAGGCGCGGGCTGGCGGCCGGCGGAGCAGGCGAAGGCGCATACCCAGGCGGGCTTGTCGGGTAGACGACGCCCGGCCACGGAAGCGGCGCCGCCTGTTGTGGGGCATACCCGTATGGAGCCGGCGGCACGTACACGCCAGGCGGTGCATACCCCCCATAGTGCGGAACCGGCGAATATACAGGCATATAGGCAACTGGCGGATACCCAGCCGGAGGCGCATACACCCCGGGCGGCGCGTATCCCGGCGAAGCGAAAGCGGCTCCCGCTGGCGGCGTCGGCGGGATGGCAGCCCCATGTCCACCCGGCCCAAGAAGCGGTGGGGACTCCGCCGATTCACTGCTGCTTTCACTGATGCCTGGATAAGGTGCTGCACCGCTTTCTGGGCTTTCCCCGGCCGGCGGATTGGGCAGCGGAGAATACGGCGGCATCGCTGGCAACGGCGGCACATAAAACCCTGGCCCCGGCAAAATCGGCGTCACCGGCACACATCCTTGATCACTGCCAAACGCCGGCGCTGGCGGCGGCGCGACCGGAACGTATGGAATGTTCGGAAGCGGCGGCGCTTCATCACTTTCCGGTTCCATCTGCTCCCCTTTCAGTTTATCCGGGCTTTCTCCTGTTTCCTCTTTCATAATGCCAGGTAAAATATTGCTCGGCTTCGGCGGAATCGGCGGCAGATTCGACAACGATTTGGCAAATGAAACGTGAGAGGACGCAGCGGCCGGCGGGATCGTATGCACAAACGGCGGTTCGACAGTCGGCGTTTTCGCTCCCTCGGCGTTCGCGGCATTTGGCGCCTCATTGACCGGCACATTCGGTGTTTCATTTACTGGTGCGTTTGGTGTTTCGTTGACAGGTACTTTCAGCTCCCCTTTCCCCGTCGCTTTCGGTGTTTCGCTGACTGGCGCCTTCGGTGCTTCCTTCACTGCCGCTTTCGGCGCTTCGCTCACCGGCGCCTTCGGTGCTTCCTTCACTGCCGCTTTCGGCGCTTCGCTCACCGGCGCCTTCGGGGCTTCCTTCACCGCCGCTTTCGGCGCT
>NZ_JAFWFM010000216.1:0-12208 GCF_017515625.1 Geobacillus sp. | reverse complement strand
GCTGGGAAACCCAATCGTGTCGAGACTTCGACTCCATTTCGAATGTTCACCTATTAGGTGAAGAACCCCGAGTGCAATATTTTGTTGATTGATCCAGTTTTCTTGGCAGCTTTGAACGCGTCTTTATCACGGATTCAGGTACATACTTTCGGTTCCATTTCATCAAAAAGGGGCTTTTGAGTCAGCACCCGTGTTCGTTTGTTGCAGCCCCTATGTCTCACACCAAAACACGCAGTACCCGAGCCGGTCGGCAAATTGCGCTGTCAGCTGCTGATGCTTCTGCCACATGCTTGCCATCTCCGGCGTCGTCGGGAAGACGATGACGGCCGGCGCCCCTTCGCCCGCCGCCTCCGCCGCCGTTTTGTAAAAGAAATGGCGGCAGCGGAATCCGTTTTGTTCAAGCGTTTTTTTCCATTCGCCGGGCGTCATCAGCCGCTTGAAGCCGTAGAACGCGGCGATCCGCTGCTGCTCGGCGGCGGTGAGCCGCTTATGGCATGCTTCGATGCCGATGAATGTGCCCCCTTTCTTCAGCACGCGGCAGATTTCATCAAGGGCAGCAGGCACTGAAACAAAGGCGAGCACCGATTCGGAAAGGACAAGATCAAACGTGCCGGCGGGAAACGGCAGCGATTCGACCGAAGCCTGGTGCAGGCGAACCGGAACCGCCATGGCACCGAAACGCTGCTTCGCCTTGGCGATCATTTTGGGATGGAGATCGATGGCCGTCACGTCCGCGCCGTACTGTCTAGCGATATACGCCGCTGTCTGCCCTGTGCCGCAGCCGACGTCAAGCACGGCGGTTGAGCGGTCAATATTAAGTTTACGTAAGATTTGTTTTGTCAACTCAAAACCGCCGGGGTGGGCGCCGTCAATCCCCATGTCCGCCAACCAGTCCAAATACGTCATCATGGCATTCTCTCCTTTTTCACTCAGTTGGTTTATCATATGCCAGAGAGCCGTTTTTTGTCTTTGAGCAAAAAAATTGGCTTGTCCCTATACTCATGAAAAAAAGCAATTTTGTTGCTATAGACCCAACCGCTATCAAGCTGGTACACTGATACGTGCAAGAACGAGAACGCTAGGTTGGTGAATGGAGTGGAACGGAAACAACGGGCGGAGGCTGGGGTGTTGTTAAGCCTCTTTATCTATCTTCTGCTGGCAGCCGGCAAGCTTTTGGCCGGGGCGGCAGCCGGATCGGACGGAGTGAAAGCGGACGGATGGAACAATTTGAGCGATGTGATGGCTTCCGTCGCTGTCTATATCGGCATGAAAATTGCCAAAAAACCGCGCGACCGCAATCATCCGTACGGACATTCGCGGGCGGAGAACATTTCGTCGCTGTTGGCCGCCTTTTTCATGATGTCCATCGGTATTGATGTGATTACAGACGGCGCCCGCACGCTTCTTGGCGGCGGGAGGGAGGCCGCCCCCGATTGGCTGGCGGCAGCGGTCGCCCTTGCTTCAGCAGCAGTGATGTTCATCATCTATGTCATCAATGTGCGGCTGGCGCGGCGGACGAACAGCATGGCGCTGGCGGCCGTAGCGAAAGACAACTTATCGGATGCACTCGTCAGCATTGGCGCCGCGCTTGGGATTGTCGGCGCGCATCTTGAGTGGGCATGGCTTGACCCGTTGGCGGCGCTCGTCATTGGTGTGCTCATTTGCAAGACGGCGTGGGAGGTGTTTATGGAAACGGCCCATGCGTTGACCGACGGGTTTGATGAAAGAAAGCTCGCCATTTACCGGCAAGAAATCGCTGCGGTCAGCGGGGTGCGCGATGTCGCGGATATTAAGGCGCGCATGCTCGGCGATGACGTTGTGCTCGAAGTAACCATCCGCGTCGATTCGCAGTTGACGGTAGTGAAAAGCCATGAAATTGCCGACGAGGTCGAGCGTTTAATGAAAAAACGGCATAACATCCGGGCGACGCACGTTCATGTGGAGCCGGAAGCGGTGCGCTGAGCGGAGGCCAAGCAAACGGGGGCGCGGCCGTCGCGCCCCAACCGCCTGCCGATCAAGAGGGAGGGATGGTCCTCCTTTTTTTTCGAATGCTGCCGTCCGATGGACGCTCCTGCTTTGTTAAGGCATCGTTCCAT
Source organism: Geobacillus sp. (assembly GCF_017515625.1). Lineage (NCBI taxonomy): Bacteria > Bacillati > Bacillota > Bacilli > Caryophanales > Anoxybacillaceae > Geobacillus > Geobacillus sp. The sequence goes on along the minus strand of NZ_JAFWFM010000216.1, from coordinate 10,112 downwards.
TCGGCGGACAAAAGCGGCTTTCGGCGGGCACGGGGCGGCGTTGCTGCGCCGATGTTCCGGCCGTTTTTTCGGCGGCCGGCGAGGAGTAGTTTTTCGGCAAACGGCAAACAATACGAATAAACGCATCAGTTAGAAAGGAGACTCGTGTATGGCCATCCATCCGAACCCCCGCTTGCCGCTTGGCGGAATATACGAACGGCATGCGCCGGCGGGCGGCCAGTCGTGCTGGCTTCATTTCACCGCCGCCGCCAAGCCGGATTTGGAACGGCTCCTCTCCTCGCTGTCGATTCATCCGCTCGCCCGAAAACGGCTTATAGGTGGAACAGACATTCCACTGGTCGATGAGTACGAAGGATTCCTTTTTGTATCGTTGTTTATCATCCGTCCGTCCGGCCGAACGGCAAACATTCGCCTGCTTGCCGCCGAGCGGCATATCATCAGTTATATGGATGAAGATGACCCGTTTATCGGCCATGTGAAAGAACGGCTGTTGGATCATCGCGATCAGGCGCTGTACCCTGGATATGTTCTTTACCATTTCCTGGACTTAGCCGTCGCTCGCTTTTTGCAGGTGATCGACCAAATCGCCGACCGCATTCAGGCGCTTGAGCGGCAAGTGTTTGCGACGCCGTTCGCCAATGAAATCGGGCGTGAAATTTACCGGATGAAAACCCATCTTCATGAGCTGCGGCAAGTGGCCGAAGCGCAGGAAGAGGCGATCAAAACGATCCGCCATGCCGAGCTGCCGTACATCAACGCGGAAACGAATCCATACATCGATGAGGTGGCCTCCCGTTTCACCCGCGTGCCGGCGGCGCTCGACGCGTTTAAGGAATCATTGTCCGCCATTTTCGATTTGCAACTGTCGCTCAAATCCGATCATATGAACGTCATTATGAAAACATTGACATTGGTGAGCGTCATATTTTTGCCGATGACGTTTATTGCCGGTATCTACGGCATGAATTTTTCGTTTATGCCCGAGCTGAAATGGCGGTACGGGTATCCGTTCGCCCTGCTGCTGATGGCGACCGTCGCCGTCCTCATTGCCCTGTATTTTAAGCGCAAAGGTTGGTGGGGGGAGACTGGGACGAAAGAAAAATAGGCGCCAGCTTGCAAAAATGGGCGTTGGCCCGGTCGTTTGGGCGGGCGGACGCATATGATGGTCCCATCAACGGGACCAAGGAGGTGTCCGCCATGAGCAGTTTGGTCAGCAGCGGTTATGCGCTCGTCATTGTTTTGTTCATTTTGTTGATTATTGTCGGTTGTGTATGTGTCGCCTGGTAGGAAGCCGGACGGAAAAGAAGGGGAAGACGGGTCAAACAGTGCGGCTAGTCGCCGACGATTAGTCTTCTCCTTGGTGTCTTTTTGTTCGGCGAACCGTTTACGCGAGCCCATTTGTACGCATTCAGCTGCATTTGGACGGCGCTTATCGTGTTTTCCGTTGTTCAAATCAAGCAAGCGCCAGGGCAGAAAAAATGGAAGCGAAGTTCGCTTAAAGCATAAAAGCGGTCCGAGAACGGGCCGTTTTTTTGTTTTTACGGCAAATACCTATTTTTGCCGAACCCCATAACCATTTTCCTCGTTTGTGAATAGTCTACTAGTACAAAAACAAAGGAGGTGTTGGTAAATGGGTGCAGCTTACGGCGGCGGATTCGCGTTGATCGTCGTTCTGTTCATCTTGTTGATTATTGTCGGATGCGCATGTATCGGTGGTTGGGTGTGCTAACGAACCCTACTTTCTAGCAAGGAGGTGACGAATATGACATGCGGCTTTTATGGCGGCTGGGGCGGCTATGGCTTCGGTTATCCGGGTTACGGCGGCTACGGCTACGGCTTTGTGCTGATCGTCGTTTTGTTTATTTTGCTTATTATCGTCGGGGCAACATGGTGCTAGGCGGATGATGGGCATGCGGAGGGAGACGGCCGGGCAACGGCTGTTTCCCCCGCTTTTTTTGTGAACAGGCAGGAACAACGAAAGGAAGTGGAGAAATCATAAACGATGAGAAAATGGAAAGCATATGGAGGACGGGGAAATGACACATATTGCAAAAGACATCGTCGCGACGTTTTCGATCGTCGCGTTCGATCCGGCGACCGGGGAGCTTGGCATCGCTGTTCAATCGAAATTTTTAGGCGTTGGTGCGGTTGTTCCGTGGGCGAAAGCGGGCGTCGGCGCCGTGGCGACGCAGTCATATGCCAACACGTCATACGGCCCACGCGGCCTCGAATGGATGGAACAAGGGAAAACGGCGCAAGAAACGCTTGAGTTGCTCGTTGCCGATGACAGCGAGCGCGATTTGCGCCAGGTCGGCATCGTGGATGCGAAAGGACGGGCAGCAACGTTCACCGGAAAAAATGTTACCCGTGGGCGGGCGGCATTACCGGACCGAACTATGCAGCGCAAGGCAATATTTTAGCCGGGGAGGAAACGGTGCTGGCGATGGGAAGAACATTCGAGCAGGCCAAAGGGCCGCTCGCCGAGCGATTGCTAAAGGCGCTTCAAGCTGGTCAGGCGGCGGGGGGCGACCGCCGCGGGCAACAGTCGGCTGCCTTGCTCGTTGTGAAAGAAAGGGGCGGCTATGGCGGGTACAATGACCGCTATATCGATTTGCGCGTTGACGACCACCCGCGGCCGATCGAGGAGCTCATTCGCCTGTATGAGCTGCGCCAGCTTTATTTTGAGAAACCGCGCCCCGAAAAAGTGGCTGTAATGGAAGGCGCGGTCAAGGAAGAGGCGGCTTTCCACTTGATCCGGCTCGCCTACTTGCCGAAAGAGCGCGCCGCCGACAGCGAGGCGCTTCACGAAGCGCTGAAAGCGTATATACATACAGAAAACTTTGAGGAACGCGAACTAGAAAAAGGGAAAATCGATCTTGACGTGCTCGCGTATATGAAACAGCAGCCGTCGCCGCAGGGGGAAAAATAAAAAAATAAAAACGATCACTGCATATGGTTGGTCAGGCGGATGAATGGCGTTGTATGAAAAGCGAAGGTGTCCCAAAAGGAGCGGGACACCTTTTCCTATGACTGCATATGCGCAGACAATGATTTATGCGGTGTTTCGGTTCAGGAAAAACAGCCCGTGTTTGGGCAGCGGCCGTTTAGGAGGCGAGCGGCGCACGCCCGCTGTCATGTCTGCGCCAAACGGCCCGCAGGCGAAAGCTGAGAAACAGAGCACCTGCTGCCAATCCGGCGATCAGGCCGATCCAATAGCCGAACGCTCCGGCGGCAGTCAAGAGAGCGAGCGCGCAGCCAAGCGGAAGGCCAATGCCCCACTAGGCGAGAAGAGCGGACCAAAAAACGGCGTTCACCTCTTTATAGCCCCGCAGCGCTCCTTGGATGGGAGCGGCGATGGCATCGGAAACTTGAAAGAAGATCGCATAGAGCAAAAATTTCCCCGTCAACGCCGCCACTGTCGGATCGTTTGTATACAGTCGAGCAACATCGCCGCGGAAGATGGAAAGAAACAATGCAGCGGCGGCAGCGGCCGCCAAGGCGAGGGTGATACCGATCAGGCAATATTGTTTGGCCGCTTCATAACGGTTGGCCCCAGCTTCAACGCCTACGGCGATCGTCAGCGCCATCGATAAGCTGAGCGGAATCATATACAACAAGGAAGCGAAGTTGAGGGCGCTTTGATGGGCAGCGACTGTTTCGGTGCCAAACCGGCCGACAAGCAGCGTCACCGCAGCGAAAATGCTCGTTTCAAAAAAGATGGCTGATCCGATCGGCACCCCGGTTTTCAGCAACTCTTTCCATGCGGCCCATGACGGACGGTAAAAACGGACGAGCACGCGATAGGGAGACAGACGGCGAAATTTCACCGCGGCAAAGGCAGCGGCCGCGAAGCAGTATGCGTACGTGATCGCTGTCGCATAGCCGGTGCCGATGCCGCCAAGGCGCGGAAACCCGCCATGCCCGTAAATCAACAGCCAGTTGAACAGCATATTGATCGGCAAGGCGGTGAGCGTAATCCACATCGTCACGTTCGTTTGCCCAAGTGCATCGATGAAATAGCGGAGCACAGAATAAAGAAACAGCGGGACGATCCCAAACGACAAGGCGCGTAAGTAATGAAAGGCGATATGCCGAACGTTTTCGTCCAAAGACATCTGTTTCAAGATCAACGGCACAGAAGCGGCGCCGGCCATGACAATGGCGGCAGCAAGCGCGACAGCCAAGTAGAGCGCCTGGGTGACGGCGCGGGCGATTGAGTCATGGCGTCCGGCGCCGAGATGATGCGAGACGATCGGGGACAAGGCGAGCAAAATGCCGCCGACGCCGGTCCACACCGGCACCCATAGGCTGGAGCCGATCGCGACGCCGGCAAGATCTTCGGCGCTCGCGTGGCCGGACATGGCGACATCGACAAAGTTCATGGCATATTGGCCCGTTTGCGAAACGAAAATGGGAAGAAACAAGGCGAACAGGCGCCGCCATTTGCCGTTGGGCGGAGCGGGCGTGGTCATAATCGTTCCCCCTTTTTCCATGATAAAGTGACACATTGTTCTAAATCATCAACCTCATCGTTTCCGAAGCCGGGATGGCCTCCCTCTTCGGAAGCAATTTACGACGAAAGAAACGGCGGTTGGCTGCAAAGCGGAAATTCGATCAAAAAACAAGTGCCGCGTGCATCGCTTTGCACTTTCATCGTCCCGCGATGCAGTTCGACGATTTTTTTCGATAACGACAGGCCGAGCCCAGTTCCCGTTTCCTTCGTTGAAAAAAACGGATCGAAAACATGGTCGATGACCGATGGCGGAATGCCGGGCCCATCGTCGCAGAAGCGAAGCTGGACGATATGGTTCACTTTCCGGCTGCTCACCGTGACATTCATCGTTTTGGCCACTTTGGCTTCCACAGCGTTGCGGAATAAGTTTAAAAACACTTGCAAAAGCTGGCGGCGGTCGCCGCTCATTTCGTAATCGTCCAGTTGTTCGTCGAGGTCAAAATGGACGTTCACACTGTGCAGCAACGCCTCGCTCTGCAGCAGAACGCCGACATCGTCGCGCAAAAAACGGTGCAGCCGGAACGTTTCCATCTTCACGTCCGCCGGCTTGGCGATGTTTAAAAAGTCGGTGATGATGCCGTTTGCCCGGTCAAGCTCAGGAATGAGCAGGCGTTCGACGAGCGAGGCGATCCGGTCTGGCAGCTCGGTTTTGAGCAGCTGCAAATAGCCGCGCACCGTTGTCAGCGGATTGCGGATTTCATGGGCGATGCCGGCGGCGATGCGGCCGGCGACGGCGAGCTTTTCCGTTTCTTTCATCATATTGAGCGACTGAAACATACTGATGACTCGTTTGATCGATCCGTCATCGTTGTAAATAAAACGGGTGTTGACGATGCCGTAAAATCGGTCGAGCACCTCGTGATTGTAGAGCGGCTCGCCTTTTTCAAGCGATTCGAGCGTTGCGATCAGCTCGTCAGGCAGCTTCAGCAGCTCGCGAATATGTTTGCCGATGATGGCGTCGCGCTCGACGCCCGTGTCAATGGCCGCCTGCAAATTGCAAAGCGTGATGATCCCTTTGTCGTCGACAAAAACGATATGGTGCGGCACGAGATCGAGCAGCGGCGTCAAAAAGGCTTCCACTTTTTCAAACGGTACGTCGCGATACAAGTCAATATCCCACTGCCATTTGGCTTCCTTTTCAAGGGACGGTGGAATGGTGCGAAGGTGCGGCCGGACGTCGCCGCGCTTTTTTTTCGATGGCGATTCCACTTTCGTAATCGGCAAAGGTGAACGGAAACGGAAGCGTTTCGATGAGCCGCTCATAAGCGCGCAGCTTTCGTTCGAGCTCTTCGATTTGCGATTGTACGAGTCGATCGTTCATCTCTTCAAACTCCTTAGCTGCATATTTCGTTTTTCATTTTACAAAAACCGCCATCCGTCGGCTATGGCGGACATCGCATCGATCCGACGGGAGGACGAAACGAATCGAAGCAACCGGGCGGTGCGGGCAGGAGCCGTCAATCGATGCCTGCCGTTTCCACGCGGGAAAGGAACTGGCTAAGCGCCTCAAGGGACGGAAAAGCAGCTTGCCCCTGCCGCTCGTTGCCGCCCCCTTTGCCGCCAAACAGGGCGGCTTGTTCTTTCAGCCAGTTCCCTGCATGGAGCAAGGAAGACGGTGCTTTGGCGATCACGGCGCGCCAATCGGAGGTGGAGGCGAGAAGCGCGGTTTTGCCATAACGGTCGGCGATCAGACGGGCGATCATTTGCAGTTCTTTTGCCCCATATTGGTCGTAACAGCCAATCACTGCACGTCCTGATTCGGCGGCGGCCCGTTCGGCTTCGACGGCAAAGACGATTGCCTCGTATTGGCGCAGCCGTTTTTCCCATTCTTTTTTCTCTTGTTCCCATTTTGCGATCACGTCGAGCAGCTGATCGCGGCTTGTCCCGAACCGACCTGCTGCCGTCTGCACGACGCGGTGGGTTTGCTGGTAGTCGGCAAGCGCCCGGCCGCCGCAAAGAAAGGAAAGACGCGTCATGCCGCGATGGCGCTCTGCTTTCAGCAATTTGATCACGCCGATTTCGCCCGTGCGTTTCACATGGGTGCCGCAGCACGCCGACAAATCGATCCATTTCATCTCGACAACACGGACAGAACCTTGGACATCGGGACGCTTGCGAAACGGCATCCGTTCTGCTTCTTCCGGCGTCACCCAATACGTCTCGACCGGGAGATTCGCGTAAATGAGTTCGTTGGCCCGGTTTTCCACTGCCAGCATGTCTGCTTCCGTCAGCGCACCCGCCGTGATGTCGATTGTGACAACCTCGCGCCCAAGGTGAAAACCGACTGTTTCGGCGCCGAGCTGTTCAACGAGTACAGCGGATAATAAATGTTGGCCGCTATGCTGTTGTGTATGATCGCGGCGCCGTTTCCTATCAAGGACGCATGAAACGGCGCCCATTCCCGGGTGGGCAGGAAGGCGGTGATACACTTCCCCGTTTTCGTCAAACACATCGAGCACCGGCAAGCCGGCGATCGTGCCGGAGTCAGACGGTTGGCCACCGCCTTCCGGGTAAAACACTGTTTCCGCCAAGGTGACAATGTATGTTTCGCCGTCTTGGCGGACGCTTGTCACCGTTGTCGTCCACACTTCAACATCCGGCGCCGTATAGTACAACTTTTTCGTCACAACCGTTTCATCCCTTCGTCTTACGAATGCTTTTCTTTCATATTAGCAAATTCCCTCGCGTTTGCCTATCGCCGATCTTTTTGGCCGCTTTTTCCCGTTGGCAATTGACTAAATCTATAGAACAATGTTCTAAATAAACAATATTCACAAGAGAAAAAGAACAGACCATAGACAGCTCTTCCCCTAGAAACACTCTGATGTTTTGAGACAAGTCCAACGTTCAAACGGTTTGACAAAGGAAGCGGGTTGCAGCGATGTTTGTTGAACATGATTTTATGCAACAAAACTATATGCTAAAAATAATCCAAAACCAACTAAAGAAAAGCAACATTTGTCGGTGATGGAATGTTTTGTATATAATAAAGCGGGGTGAACAAGAACCGGTCGCCCGATCGGAAAGGGTGGTTTGATGATGTTGACGTTAACAGACATTGAACAAGCGCGAGCGAAAATGAAAGGCATCGTCCACCAAACGCCGCTTGAGCATTCGCAGACGTTCAGCCGGCTGTCCGGCAATGAGGTGTATATGAAACTGGAAAATTTGCAAAAAACAGGTTCGTTTAAGGTGAGAGGCTCATTCAATAAAATTATGTCGCTCACGGAAGAAGAAAGGGCGCGCGGCGTCATCGCCGCCTCGGCCGGCAACCACGCCCAAGGGGTCGCCTACGCAAGCGGCATGCTCGGCATTCCTTGCACGATTGTCATGCCGAAAGGGGCGCCGCTCAGCAAAATTGAAGCGACGAAAAGCTACGGGGCGGAAGTCGTGCTGTACGGCGATGTGTTTGACGAGTCTTTGGAATATGCATTAGAGTTGCAACGTGAACGGGGGATGACATTTGTTCATCCGTTTGACGACTTGGCGGTGATGGCCGGCCAAGGGACGATCGGCTTAGAGCTGATCGAGCAGCTTCCCGACGTCGATGTCGTTCTTTGTCCGGTCGGCGGCGGCGGGTTGCTTGCGGGGGTGGCGCTTACGTTAAAACAGCTGAAGCCGTCGGTTGAAGTGTACGGCGTTGAGTCATCGGCTTGCCCCGGCATGACGGCGGCCATACGCCATAAACAGCCCGTCTCCATTGCCGCATCGAATACGATCGCCGATGGGATTGCCGTGAAAAAGCCGGGCAATATTACGTACCAATACATTGAGCAATACGTCGATGGCGTTGTATGCGTGAAAGAGGCGGAAATTTCGCGGACGATGCTGTATGTGCTCGAGCGGAACAAGCTGTTAATCGAAGGGGCGGCAGCTTGTCCGTTGGCGGCATTGTTGTATCAAAAGCTGCCGTTTCGCGGCAAAAAAATCGCCGCCATTTTAAGCGGCGGCAACGTCGATGTGACGCTCATTTCCCGCATCATTGAGCGGGGGCTTGTCGAAGCGGGCCGGTTTGTGACGTTTACAACGGTCATCTCCGACAAGCCGGGCCAGTTGAACAAGCTGCTGCGCATTATTGCGGAGCTTGAGGCAAACGTGATGTCGATTCACCATCAGCGCATCGGCGCCAAGGTGCTGCCAGGTCAGGCGGAAATTCACTTTTCGCTCGAGACAAAAAACGAAGACCACATTCAGCAAATCTACCAAGTGTTGTTGAAAGAAGGCTACGATGTACAGTTTTACCGATGAGCGCGCGATGGGAAAACGGTTTGTGTTTCGCCACTGTCTGTTAAGCAAACAGTGGAAAAGCCGTCTTCGAAATCATGTTCACAGGGCTGCCACATGAATACGAAACCATCATTTGCCCAACATAGCGGCTGTTCTTTATGACATGCAGGACAGCCGTTTTGTTTTGTCAATGCACGCGCGGCGCATCTTGCGGCCGCGTCGCGCCGAGGCCTTCGCGGGCCATTTTCGCTTTCAAGCTTTCCAGGACATACAAACCGAACATGCCAAGCAGCTCTTCATCAGTCATCTCACCAATCAGCTTGAGCACATCGCGGCGGCTAAGTTCATCTAAAATCGACATCGCCACCGCTTCGGCATCTTCTTCATCCCCGGTCAGTCGATCTTTATAGTATTCGTACAGATCGTCAATAAACTTCATCTGCACGGCCGCCCTGCTTTTGGAGGCAGCCTTCCTCCTTTCCTCACGGTCGGCCGAAGCCGGTCGCTCCCTGATCATCCCGCCATTGGCAACGGGTATACGTTATAGTATAATGGAAAAAATATCATTCGAAAAGCGGGGGAATTCTATGATTCGCCGGTTAACGGCTGAAGACCATCAACAAGTCTATTCGTTTTTGCGGCAAGATCCGTCGTTCAATTCTCATTGTCGGCGATGATCGTCGGTGTCTGAACGGATCAGGAGCATCGAGGGAAAGGGTATGCCAGCACCATCGTGGCGAAGCTCGTTTGCGATTTGCTCGCTGAAGGGAAGATGCCGTGCTTGTTTTATGACAACCCGTCCGCCGGTCGCATCTACCACCGCCTTGGTTTTCGCGATGTTGGGCTGTGGGCGATGTATCGCTAGCAACGAGAAGCGGAAGCTCCGCCGGCTTGCTTCTGTGCAGAAGCAAGCCGGCGTTTATTGCCCGTCCGCCCCGTTTGGCGTGACGCGGCGAATGTGCTCGTCGCCGCGCTCTTGCATCGCTTTTGCCTTGTCGTTGACGAGCTGTTTTTGGTCTACGATGGAAGAAGGTGTTTGTTTTTTGTTCGCCATATGGAATCACCTCAATGGAGACGATTTTGCGCGCTGAATGAACATGTCCGCATCTTCGATCAGCCCGCAGACGCCGCATTGGACGCGGTAGCTCGGGCCGCGGTACGGGAGATGGAACGGTTCGAGCGCTTCATTTGTGTATTCATGCTCGATGTCGCCGGTGTGCGGATCGAGCTTGACCGCACGCGGATGCTGCTCAATGAGATGAAACCGCGTCCGGTTCGTTTTGCAGTTTGGGCATAGCATCGGTTCCAATCGAAGCCACCTCCATCTTTATCATTTGAAAACATGGCGGCCATTATGTATCAGCAGGCCCTG